>NZ_SMLV01000312.1 GCF_009711525.1 Fulvivirga lutimaris | reverse complement strand
GAACTTGTGGACTTTTTACAGGAATTAGGCAAGATCTGTCGTGTCATTCTTTTTGATAAAAGGGGAACAGGACTTTCTGATAGGGTGGTTGAACTTTCAACATTAGAGGAAAGGATGGATGACATCCGTGCAGTAATGGATGCTGTTGGTTCTGAGAAGGCTATTCTATTTGGGCACTCTGAGGGTGGATGTGTTTCAGCTCTATTTGCCGCTACTTATCCTAATCGTGTCATTTCAATGATTGCTTTCGGAATATTCGCCAAGCGCAGGTATGCCCCCGAATATCCATGGGCACCAACGGATGAGCAACGTCAGGTGGTGTATGATATGATTGAAAATGACTGGGGAAGTGGAGATATGAATTTAGAGTCCCTGGCACCTTCTAAGGCTGATGATAAAGTGTTTATGGATTGGCTGGCTAATTACTTTCGTTCAGGTGCCAGCCCGAGTGCTGCCATGGTACTTACCAAAATGAATACTGAGGTTGATATTATTGACATCTTAGGTTCTATTAAAGTTCCTACCTTATTGATGCAGCGTACACATGATATTGATGTGAAGGTTGAAGAGGGTAGGTTTATTGCTGACAGGATAAAGGAGGCAAGGTTTGTAGAACTTGAGGGTAACGATCACTTATTCTGGGTAGGAGATACTCAGTCGGTGCTGAAAGAGATGAAAGCCTTTATCCTTAATACTAACCCGGTGAAGGAATATGAAGAAAGACTTTATACGATTCTTGCTGCTAACATTCACCATTCTGAATTGGGTTCAAGTAATATAGAAGAGCTCATTAACAGGTTAGTAATACAATACCGTGGCAAGATTGTAGACTACAGTCAAGATAATTTTGTAGCGATTTTTGAAGGGCCAAGTAAAGCTGCTCACTGTAGTATAGACATGATTGGAGCTTTGAAAAGTGAAAATGTTCAGCTGACTGTTGGCATTCATATCAAAGAAGGTGCTGTAGATCAAGCTCATTTTATTAGCGACAAAACGCAAAGTATTATATCATCAATTTTGGCACCTGCCCAACCTAATCAAATTTTGATTACTCAAGCTGTAAAGTTCCTGCTGTCAGGGGCTGGATTGAACTTTAAGCAGTATAAAACCATTCTGGAGCCGGCAGGAGGAGAATCCATCGTATTGTTTATGATCACTGATCATCTGGAGTCCAAAGATGAGACTGCTGAATTAGCGCAGAGGCAGTTTCCTCAAAATGACTCGTTTTTGGAGAATGTACTACAGATAATTGACCTCCATATAAGTAACGAGTTATTTGGTGTAGATATGTTGTGTCGGGAAATAGGAATGAGCGAGCGGCAGGTACAACGAAAATTAAAAGCCATTACCAATAAGTCTCCAAATCAGCTGATTTCTTCAGTTCGACTCTACCGAGCCAAAGAGCTTATACTCACCCATGATGATAACATCTCTGAAATTGCCTATAAGACCGGCTTCTCTAACCCGTCTTATTTCACCAAGTGCTTTAAAAGAGAATTTGGATTAGGGCCTTCTGATTTGTTGCAGCACAGATACTAACAGCGGTGTCGGTTTTGTTGCATACAATTGACTTTCTACTCATAACGTGTCGGAAATGTTAAACTATATGCCGGATTTGTTCTAGTTCAAAGGCATTAGACACACCTACCTTTGTATCATAATTAATAATAGTTTGGGTTGATTGATAAACTGGTGTCCCCTGATGTAAGGCAGGGGATACCATGCCCTCCCGGAAAATTTAATGGGAGATGTCAAATTATCAGAGCTATTGAAAGTAAAAAGAAATACAAACTTTAGTTATGAAAATAAAAAGGTGGTTAAGTATAGCTAGCATGCTATTATTTACAGGAGTAGTGTCATGTACATGGGAGCAAATGGCTCCAAAAATTGACTGTTCAACTGATCCTGTTCAAATAGAACTTATAGAAAGTACAGATGCTGAATGTGGCGCTTCAAACGGAAGTTTTAGTGTTAATGCCACAGGCGGAGAAGCGCCTTATGAGTTTAGCTCGGAAGCAGGGACAAATACAAACGGTGTCTTTACAGGTATTTCGGCCGGTTCATATGCTGTAATAGTCACAGACGCTAAAGGCTGCAGTGTTGAGCTGAATGTAACAATTAAAAATCTAAGTGGTGTAAACCTTGGAGAGATAGTAGTTAATGATTCTGGTTGCGATACTGCAAATGGAGCTATTCATGTTTCTGTATCAGGAGGCGCAGAGCCGTATTCATTTAGTATTAATGGAAATCCCACGCAGTCGAGTAATGTGTTTACAGGTCTGGCACCTGGAGATTACGATGTTAGTGTAAAAGACCAAACAGGATGTGAGATCACTCAAAGTGTCAAAGTACAGTCGGGTGTAAGCTTCGAAAATTCTATCAAAGGGATAATAGAAAATAGTTGTGCTGTTTCAGGTTGCCATAATGGAAGTGTTTCGCCAGACCTTAGGTCTTTCAGTAACATTCAATCAAGAGCTAATTCTATAAAATCCAGAACGGCTAATGGTTCAATGCCAAGAGGTTCTACACTTTCTCAGGAGCAAATAGACATGATTGCTTGCTGGGTAGATGATGGCGCAAAAGACAATTAATTCGATAGGGTAACAATCAATTTTAACAATACTATAAATTTTAAAATAATGAAGAGAGCACTATTAATACCAATTATAACAGTATTGGCTATTAGCCAAAGTTTGGCTCAAAACCCTAAAGTAGATAGAGAGGGAAAAGCATCATTCTTTTCTGAAGCTCCAATGGAGGATATTGAAGCTATCAATGAAAAAGTCATAGGTGCGCTGGATATGGAGAAGGGAATTATTGCTGTATCAATGCTGATTAAAGGTTTTCATTTTGAAAGGAGCCTCATGGAAGAGCATTTTAACGAGAATTACCTGGAGTCTGATAAGTACCCAAAAGCAACTTTTAAAGGCGTAATTACCAATTTCTCAGAATTAGATTTTACAAAGAATGGAAGCTTTGAAGCCGAAGCGGATGGAGAGATTGAAATTCATGGTGTTAAGAAACCTTTAAAGTCCATTGTGAAGTTTGATTTAAAGAATTCAACGCTAACGGCAAATACTACTTTCGAAATAGAAGTTGCAGAATTTGATATAGAGGTTCCAAAGCTAGTAATCAAAAATATTGCAGAGGTAGTTGAAGTAAAAGCTGCCTTTAACTTTTCACTATAATTACTATGAAAAAGCAAACCTTACTTACCGTTCTAGCCTTCATCTACTCTTTCTCATTGTTAGCTCAGGATGACCTTTTGGCGAGCTTAGAAGCTGAGCAGGATAATGAAAAAACCATTGTAGACGCTACTTTCAAAGGCACAAGATTGATCAATGGTCATTCCATTGAAACGAGAAAAAAAGGAGTGATGGATTTCATCATAGCTCATAGATTTGGAACTATTGATGGAGGTACTTATGACCTTTTTGGTTTAGATAATGCCACTATGCGTATTGGTTTAGAATATGCGTTTTCAGATCGATTTTACCTTGGGGTGGGAAGAAGTTCATTTGAGAAAACTTATGATGGTTTTGTCAAATACCGATTAATTCGTCAGTCAAAAGGAGCAGGAAGCATACCTTTCTCTGCCACATGGTTAAGTACTATTGCGATCAAAACATTGAAAGATCCTGAAAATGATTTGGCTTTTTCAGATAAAGTGGCCAATTCTCATCAATTGTTAATTGCTAGTAAATTGAGCAGTGGCGTTTCACTACAGCTAATGCCAACACTGGTGCACAGAAACCTGATCAGGGAAGAGGATGAGAATAATGATGTGTTTGCACTGGGCGTGGGAGGGCGAATCAAACTTTCTCAACGTCTGGCATTGTGTATGGAATACTATCATCAGTTTCAAAAACTAAATGAAAATACTACTGATGCCATTGCCATAGGTGTTGATATCGAGACTGGCGGGCATGTATTTCAGCTGCAGTTTACCAATGCTACATCTATGATTCCTAAAGGCTTTGTGTCAGAGACAACGAATGACTTTTTTGAAGGTGAAATACACTTTGGATTTAATGTATCCAGAACATTTCAATTGAAGTAGAAAAGAAATATTAGTAAGAAATACGCTGCTGTAACACTAATTTAAGCCAACTAAGTTAGACAGCATAGGTAGCGTTAAGGTGACCCGAAGGGCCACCTTTTTTTTGTGTTAAAAGATGTCGGAAATATATCAGTATGTCGGTTTTCTTTTAAACACCTGTCGGATATTTCCCAATACTTACCGGATTTGTTTTAGCCAGCGGCTCCTCTTGCATCCTAATTTTGCATCAATTAATTATCAGAATAGTAATAAAAATACAAACCAAAATTTTAAGTAATGAACAACTATTTCAAACCATTTAAAATCCTTATGCTCGCTATATTGGCAGCTATTTTATTTACCGCTTGTAGTGATGATGATGATGTTAACATTAGCGATACACTAAGTGTTCAACTGGCAAACAATGCTGAATTTGGTAACATTCTTGTAAACCAAAACAATCAGACGCTTTACTTCTTTGCCAGTGATGTGACAGGAGAGAGCAACTGTAATGGAAACTGTGCAGCTAAATGGCCTCCAATGCTTGGTGATGCTTCAGATCTTGTGATTGCATCTAATTTAAATGCTGCTGGTTTTACAACAATAACAAGGGCCGATGGCGAAAAGCAAATTGCTTATAAAGGATGGCCTTTATATTACTTTTCACCTGCAGGTGATGGTCAGCTGGAAGCTGCTGGCGGAGTGACCGGTGACGGTGCTGGCAATGCATTTTTTGTTGCTAAAACAGATTATACTGTTATGCTAGGAAAGCAAGTTGTGGAAGAAGGTGCGGATGCTGTTACTTATTTGGTGAATGACAGAGGTCTTACTTTATATGCTTTTGCCAATGACGAAGAAGGTGTGAGTAACTGTACTGGTGGATGTGCTAATGCATGGCCAATATTTGCTGGTCAGGATAACGCAATTGTTCCTTCAGTATTAAATACTAGTGCTTTTACATCAATTGATCGTTCTGATGATTTGGGTCCTCAAATGGCTTATAACGGTAAGCCTTTGTACTACTTCGTTCAGGATGAAGATACAAGAGGAAATGTTACAGGTAACAATGGAACATTCTATGTTTTGACACCAGAGCTTTAAGATTGTATTCATAATAAGTCAAAAGCAGTACAGGGTATCTTGTGCTGCTTTTTTATATCTATTAATTATAGAATAATACTTCCAATTAAGCTGTTGTCGGAAATGTTGCATCCTGTCGCTTTTTTGTCAAAAGCATGTCGGAAATCTTCAAGTATTCACCGGATTTGTTTTAACATTCAGCGGTTCCATCAATCTATTTTTGCATTGTAATCTTGAAAAAAAGTGAATATTTCAAAATAATGGGAAAGAACATTTTTGTATCCATGGCCTATGCAGTGCTTTTTATTTTACAAACATTGGTTCAGCATAATCAGCTTCAAAGCAATGAGATTGTAGTTTGTGATAAAAAAGGACGATGCACTTGTAAAGTAATAATTTCAGGAACGAATGAAGAAAGTCTGCTGGAAGTAATGAACTCTGATCCGATCTCAGAGCATGCAAATAAAGTATACGACATAACTCAACTAACTGCCAGAAGCAGAATTACTGGTAAGTCTTCAAGAAATATGCTTCCGGGGCGAAATCAAACCAATCGTATGTTTGATAACTAATAATGTAAGTAGTTCTATAATTAGGTTAGCAGCTAGCCCCCTTGCTCATTGTAGTAAGCGGGCTTTTTTTTACACGGGAGTATTTTGTTACTGATACTGAGTAAAAGCGTAGGAGATGATATTTGCTCCCATTTTTAATGCTTCCAAACGTTTTGATTCAGGGTCGTTATGAATAGACTGGTCTTCCCAACCATTCCCTAAATCACTCTCGTAGCTGTAAAAGCAAACCAATCGGCCTTCATAGATAATTCCAAAGCCTTGCGCAGGTTTTCCATCATGTTCATGAATCTTGGGCACTCCACCATCAAAATCAAATTTTTGATGGTAAATAGGGTGATTATAAGGCAATTCTATAAACTCCAGTTCAGGGAATACTTTTTTCATTTCCAGTCTTATAAACTGATCTAGTCCATAATTATCATCAATATGAAGAAAGCCTCCAGCTTCAAGGTACGTTCTTAAATTCTCAGCCTGACTGGGAGAGAAGACCACATTGCCATGACCAGTCATGTACACATATGGATAAAGAAATAGCTCCGGACTGCTTATATCCACCTCTTCATCATCCTCATCAAAATTGGTGTTAAGCTGTTGATTGCAATACCTAGCCAGGTTGGGTAGGGCAGTTTTGTTAGCATACCAATCGCCACCACCATCATATTTTAACTTAGCCAATTTTAATCTTACCTGACCTTGTGCCGAGGCAGAGATTATGATTAGTAAAAGGAAAATTGACTTTCTCATACTCCAAATAAACATAAATTGACCAAATTGTTACTTTAATTACTGCTAAGAATGTTCTTATTTTGAACTAAACATTCATCTTTTGGATTCAACAAGCATATTAATAAACATACGAAAGATTTTACGCTCTGTTAATTTAGAGTCAAAACGTATCCAAAAGGAATATGGTATTAGCATACCACAACTTCTTACGCTAAGTTATTTAAATACCCAGCCTGAATTTAAAGCTACCCATAAGCAGGTATCAAGTTATTTAAATCTGAACTCCAGTACCATAAGTGGTATTATCTCAAGAATGGAGAAAAAGAGCTGGATCGCCAGAATCCCTGATCCAAAGGACAGGAGGATCAGTTATATAACTTTAACTGCCTTTGGTCAGAAGTTACTAAGCGAAACCCCTCAGCTTATGCATGAGCAGCTTGCTGCCAAGCTAGAGAAGACCTCTCCGGAAAAAGTTAAGGAGCTGGAATCAGCTTTTGAATTACTTATTGAATTTATGGGTATTAAAGATGTTGACGCCTCGCCATTGATTACAGTTGAAGAAATCAATTCTGATATTTAATTTCTGTACAAACTAATTTGTGTATATTCTATATTGATCCTTTATAAATGGATTAATTACCCTCATGTTCCTACCTTTGCGCCAAATTATGTTCTATAGAAACTAATTAGTGAATGCATATTATTGATTTGACAATCTTTGTCATTTACATGCTGGTGATGTTGGGGGTGGGGTTCTACTTTCTCAGAAAAAATAAAAGTACAGATGATTATTATGTTGGAGGCCGAAGCATGGGCTCCTGGCATGTTGGGCTGTCCGTTGTGGCTACCGATGTAGGTGGCGGATTCTCCATTGGTCTGGGTGGTTTGGGGTTTACCATGGGCATATCAGGATCATGGATGCTCTTTACTGGTTTGATAGGTGCTTGGTTAGCAGCAGTATTTTTAATTCCAACCATTAGCAAGCTATCCAAAGACATTAACCTGCTTACCTTTCCTCAGGTATTTGGCCATTTTTATGATAAAAAGGTAGCACTATTGGCTGGTATTATATCGGCCGTTGGATACATAGGTTTCACAAGCTCCCAAATATTAGCAGGAGCAAAGCTGGCTTCTGCCTCTTTTGTGAATTTAGATATCAATAGCGCTCTGGTTATTATGGGGGTGATAGCTATTGTATATACCGTAATGGGTGGTATGAAGGCTGTTATCTACACAGACACCATTCAGTGGATCATCCTTATGAGTGGACTTATCTTTATAGGAATTCCTATGGGTTACGTAGCCATTGGAGGCATGGAGGCTATCAGGGAAACATTAGGAAGTGAGTTTTTAGCTTTTAACAATATTGGTTGGCAAACCTTTGTCAATTGGGGCATCACTATTATTCCGATTTGGTTTGTAGGAATGACCTTGTATCAGCGTATTTACTCTTGCCGAGATGAGAACCAGGCAAAAAAGGCCTGGTTTATTGCTGGCTTATTTGAGTGGCCAATTATGGCGCTAATGGGTGTTATGCTCGGTCTTTTTTCTCGCGTAGCAGCAGAGCAAGGTATGTTTGCCAGTCTTGGTTATGGTGATGTATCTGTTTTGGATGCAGAACTTGGCTTACCGCTGCTTTTAAGATCAATATTACCTGTTGGACTAATGGGTTTAATGATGTCTGCTTACTTTTCTGCAATAATGTCTACTGCCGATAGCTGCCTTATGGCCGCTTCTGGTAATTTACTAACAGATGTTTTTGGTAAATGGCTACACATCAATCAATCGGATAGTAAAGTGCTTAGGTCTAGCCAATGGCTCACTCTGGTGATCGGTGTTTTAGCGCTGGTCTTGGCGTTATTCATGACCGATGTACTTGAATTGATGTTATACTCCTACGCATTTATGGTGTCAGGCCTTTTTATTCCTATAATAGCAGCGCTGTTTTGGAATGGCCGAAATGGTAATGCTGCATTTGCCTCGATGCTTGTTGGTGGAAGTACAACTTTGATCTTAATTTTAAGTGGAGTGACCTTGCCATTAGGGCTTGATGCCAATATCTATGGTATACTTGGTTCGCTAATCACTTATATAATTGTAAATAGATTCGTATCTTTTAATAAATAAACTATGAACGATATAAAAACTAAAATCGAATATACTATTCTCAAACCAGCTGAAACTGTCGGAATGATACAGAGAGATGAGATAGCTTCATTTCTTGAAGTTCATTTAGATGAATATGGTGATGAGAAAGCTGATATTGCTAAATGTATTGATTACGCATTGAACTCAGGTGTTACTCCAGGTGGGTTTATTGTTACAGCCAGAGACAATGGTAAAATTGTTGGTGCTGTAATCGTAAACAGAACAGGTATGAAAGGCTATATCCCTGAAAACATTCTTGTATATATTGCCATGCACAGCGGTTATAGAGGACAGGGTATTGGTAAAGCACTTATGCTTAAAGCTATAGAACATGCCGATGGTGATATTGCATTGCATGTTGAGCCTAACAATCCAGCTAAGTTGCTTTATGAAAAGCTGGGGTTTACTAACAAGTACCTGGAAATGCGTCTTAAAAAGTAGGCATTGAAGACAATAGATATCGAACCTTTGGTGGCTCTGAGGCATCAGTTGCATCAACATCCTGAATTATCAGGTCAGGAAGCGAAAACAGCAGCTGCTATCATCAATTTTTTAAAGGTTTATAATCCTGACCAAATTGTGAGCGGTTTGGGCGGTGATGGTGTGCTTGCTATTTATAACGGCAGTCAGTCTGGCCCTACAGTCACGGTTCGCTGTGAGCTGGATGCTTTACCCATTCAGGAGATAAACGATGATCTTCCCTACAAATCATCAATTAATGGTATAAGCCACAAGTGCGGTCACGATGGTCATATGGCCATGGTAGCAGGTCTTGCTGATCTTCTGAATAAAAACAAACCCGCAAAAGGAAGAGTTATTTTGCTATTCCAACCTGCAGAAGAAACAGGCGAGGGAGCTCAGCGGATATTGGAGGATCCTAAATTTGATGACTTTCGACCAGACTACATTTTTGCCCTTCATAATTTGCCGGGCTACAAGACCAATCAAATTTTAATTAAAGAGGATGTATTTGCAGCGGCATCCAAAGGATTAATTGTTAACCTTGAAGGCAAGACATCCCATGCTGCAGAACCTCAAAATGGTGTTTCTCCAGCTAAAGCACTTACAGGAATAGTCAATCAATGGACTAGTATTAATAGTGATAATTTGCCAATGAAAACTTTTGGAATTACCACTGTGGTACATGCTCAGCTAGGAGAGCGAGCTTTTGGGGTGTCTCCTGGTAAGGCGCACGTTATGGCAACACTAAGGACATATGACAATGAAGACTTGCAATTGATGACACAGCGCGCCTTAGATATTGCCAAAAATGAAGCGGCAGAATTGAAGCTTGCTATTAATCATTCAGAAACTGAAGTATTTTCTGCAACCTTTAATGAGACAAGTTGTGTTGATTATATAAAAAATGCGGCCATCTATCATAATTTTGAATATGTTATGATGGATGATCCTTTTAGATGGAGTGAAGATTTTGGATTGTTTACTCAAAAATATAAAGGAGCAATGTTTGGTTTAGGTATTGGTGAAAACCAACCAGATCTTCATAATCCTGATTATGATTTTCCTGATGAGGTGATTCCTACAGGTGTTAAAATGTTTTATTCTATTATTAATCAAATACTAAACAATTGATTAGCAGTCCTTCAAAAATATACCTTAGTCAATCTTCATTAGCCAATAACTTAGACTTTATTAGGCAGCAACTGGGTGATGAGGTATTGCTTTCGTCAGTGGTTAAAGGTAATGCCTATGGTCACGGCATAGCACAATTTGTACCCATGGCAGAGCAATGTGGTATTCGACACTTTTCGGTTTTTTGTGCAGATGAGGCGCATCAGGTGAAAGAGGTGAGTTCAGAAAAAAGTGATATCATGATAATGGGTGATATTGCAAATGAAGATCTTTCCTGGGCCATTGAAAATGGTATTGAGTTTTTTGTATTTGAATTTGACAGGCTGATTGAGGCTGCAGATATTGCAAAATCACTAGGAGTGAAGGCCAAAGTTCATATCGAAGTAGAGACCGGGCTTAATAGAACTGGTTTCGATAAGCACAGTCTGACCGAGCTGGCTGAAGTACTTATTAAGAAGGCTGAGCATCTGTCTTTAGAAGGCATATGTACTCATTTAGCAGGAGCAGAAAGTATCGCAAACCATGTGCGCATCAAGAAACAGCTCAGTGTTTTCAATCAAACCGTGAAGTGGTTAAAAAAGAAGGATATTCATCCAAAAAAGAAGCATACAGCATGTTCTGCAGCAGCCATGACCTATCCTAAGACAAGAATGGACATGGTGAGAATAGGTATTTTGCAGTATGGTTTTTGGCCTGGCCCTGAAACCTTTATCCATTTTTTGGGCAAGCAAAAAGCAGAAAACAAACAAGACCCCTTGAAAAGGGTTATTAAATGGAAGAGTACTGTAATGAGTACTAAAAGTATTGCAAGAGGTGAATTCATAGGGTACGGCAATAGTTATTTAGCCCATCAGGATATGCGAGTTGCTACAGTACCGGTTGGTTATTCACATGGTTATAGTCGTGTGCTTAGTAATCAGGGGCGTGCTCTAATAAATAATACCCGAGTAGGGGTAATTGGCCTTGTAAACATGAATATGATGATGCTTGATGTTACCGAGGTTGATGTATCAAAAGGGGATGAGGTAATCCTTATTGGCGGTGACAACGGACTTGAGATCTCTGTTGCTTCCTTTGGTGAACTGAGTAATCAGCTGAATTATGAATTATTGACACGTTTACCGTACCGAATTCCAAGAATTATAACAAAGTAAAATGGCGTTTTTAGAATTATATAAATCAAGATTACAACACAACCATAAGTTTTTAGAAAAGCTTTTTGACCAGCGGGGAATCGAATGGGGAGTGGTAACTAAGCTGCTCTGTGGTAACAAAAGCTATATTAAGGAGGTGCTTGATTTGGGCATTACAGAGATACATGATTCAAGAATTAGTAACCTGAAGACCGTTAAAAGCATCAATCCAGATATACAAACGGTTTATATTAAGCCACCGGCAAAACGAAGCATACCTAAGATTGTGAAGTTTGCAGATGTTAGCTTTAACAGTGAATTTGCTACTATTCAGATGTTATCGGATGAAGCTGTCAAGCAAAAGAAACTTCATAAAATCATCATAATGATTGAAATGGGTGATTTGCGGGAAGGTGTTGTTGGCGAAAATGTCATTGAGTTTTATAGCAGTGTTTTTAAACTGCCGGGAATTAAAATTGTTGGACTTGGCACTAATTTAAATTGCCTTCATGGGGTGATGCCATCACAGGATAAGTTGATTCAGTTGAGTTTATACAAACAACTGATTGAAGTGAAATTTGATAGAAAGATTCCTTGGGTATCAGGAGGCACCTCTGTTACTATCCCGTTATTACTCAAAAACATGCGTCCGATGGGCATTAACCATTTTAGGGTAGGTGAGATTCTGTATTTTGGACTGAACCTCTTCACCATGAAGACCGTCAGAGGTATGAAAGATGATGTTTTTAAGCTTCATGCTGAGATAATTGAGCTGAGTGAGAAACCTAAAGTTCCAGTTGGTGAACTAGCCGAGAACCCTTCGGGTGAAGTGACTAAAATTAATGAGTCCGATTATGGTAAAACCAGTTACAGAGCTATTATAGACATTGGTCTTTTGGATATAGCACCTGAATTCTTAATTCCTGATGATAAGAAAATAGAGATATCCGGTGCCAGCAGCGATATGTTAGTTATCGACCTTGGAAGAACCAGAAGGAATTACAAAGTGGGTGATTTAGTATCTTTTAAATTAAGGTACATGGGTGCATTGAGTATTCTTAACTCAGATTACATAGAAAAGAAGGTAGTTTAAAGGCCTTTAATGTTTAAAATAAGATTGGCGTCTGGTGAATTCTTAAGCCACATTTCCTTTTCACTTGGTTTGGCTACTCCAGGATAATCTCCTGCATGATCTCCAATATCATCTATAATCTGAAAGTGTAGGTGTGGAGGCCAATGTACATTCTCTTCATACGTTCCAAAACTGGCAATATGATCTCCTTTCTTAAACTTCTTTCCAACAAACAGGTCATCAAGACACTCAGTGTTTAAATGTCCGTAGAGAGTATAAAATGCTCTATCTTCTAAGTGATGTTCCAATATGATAGTAGGGCCATAATCTGCATGTTGATTGTTGTTGGCAAAGCTATGAACCGTGCCATCCAGAGGCGTAAAGATTTCAGTACCTGCGGCTGCCCAGATATCTATGCCTAGATGTATAGACCTGTTTTCTACTCCATTAAAGGCTTCACTTCTTGAGTATATAAACCTGTCCTCACCATAA
>NZ_SMLV01000310.1 GCF_009711525.1 Fulvivirga lutimaris | reverse complement strand
TAATTAAACAGCATTGCAAACCAAAAAGTTGCGCTTGGAGCTCAAATTGGCCGATATCGGGCATGAAAACGTGAATTTGTCCGCATTGAACCGCAAACGTTCGCTAGACAAAAAATTGTATATTCGAAAAATAAACTAAACCAGTAAGAGTCATAGATAACATTCAACTTAACTTTAATAACAGCTCACTTTGGGTGCTTAATCTTTGCCTGGCCATTATCATGTTTGGGGTGGCACTTAATTTAACCAAAGAGGATTTCACCAGTCTTTTAAGGTCACCGAAATCCGCATTGATAGGTATTTTATCACAATTTTTGATACTCCCTTTCATAACCTTTCTTTTGATAATTTCACTGGAGCCACAGCCAAGTATAGCATTGGGCATGATGCTCGTGGCAGCTTGTCCAGGAGGTAATATTTCCAATTTTATGGTGTCTCTGGCTAAGGGTAATGTTGCTCTTTCGGTGAGTCTTACTGCATTTAGCACGCTAGCGGCTCTATTACTTACACCACTCAATTTTGGGTTTTGGGCCAGTCTATATGGGCCGACAGCTGAGATCATGCGACAGGTGAGCATTGATGGTATAGAAGTGGTAAAAGTAATAGTATTGAGCCTAGTGCTTCCACTAATTTTTGGAATGCTATTAAGACAAAAGAAGCCTCAGACGGCAGAGCTTTTACAGAAATGGTTGAAGCCATTATCCATACTCATTTTCGTGGCGTTTGTGGTCATTGCCTTTTCAAACAACATGTCCATTTTTCTAGAGTTCTTTCAGCTCATAGTGTATCTGGTGCTTATTCATAATGCACTGGCATTTATTAGTGGATATGGTCTGGCTACCTTGTTTAAACTATCAGATGAGGACCGTAAATCAATCACCATAGAGACTGGAATTCAAAATTCGGGCTTGGGTCTGCTGATCATTTTTACATTTTTTGATGGACTTGGTGGTATGGCTATGATCACCGCATGGTGGGGCATTTGGCACATCGTATCGGGGTTAATTTTGAGTAGTTATTGGTCTGGCAAAACAAGTTGGCAGTCTGCATGATACATCGGCTTTTTTATTATTTGCTGCTTAACTATGTCAACCTTGGGTTGAATTTGTTTTTTAAAAAGCTGAAGGTGGTGGGCAGTAGCAACATTCCTGATAAAGACCCAGTAATTTTTGTGGCCAATCATCAAAATGCATTGATAGATGCACTGTTAGTAGTTACTCAAAATAAGCGCAAAACACATTTTGTTGCCCGCGCAGATGTTTTTAAAAGGCCTTTTTTAAAGAAATTATTGGCACTCATTTACATGATGCCTATTTACAGAATCAGAGATGGAAGACATTCGCTGTTTTTAAATGATGAGATTTTTGAGCGATGCAAGAGTGTGTTGCTGAAAGGGGAGTCGTTTATGATTTTCCCTGAAGGGAATCACAGTTTTGACAGAAGACTGAGGCCATTAAGTAAAGGATTTACGCGTATAGCCTTAGGGGCGCTTGATGTTAACAAAGATTTGAATTTGAAGGTGGTGCCAGTGGGAATCAACTACACGGATCATCAGAAATATAGAGGTAGTGTAAGTCTTTATTTTGGTGATCCTATTGATGTAAAGAAACTTTATACTGGAGATTTCAATATCGATTCAGCGAAGCTAAAAGAGGCTGTAGCCAAGAGGCTAAAAACCCTGATCACCCATATTGAAGATCAAAGAAGTTATAATGAGCAGTTACAAAGGTTGACAGCTACTAATCCAGATTTTCTAAATCCATTTGATACAAATTTAAGGCTTCAAAATCTGGATAACTACCAACCTGAGCCTGCAAAGAAGCCTGAAATGGGCATCATGAAGCTGTTAAAGTTACCATTTGTTTTAAATGCCATTTTGCCATTGAGTATTTGGCTCATGATCAAAAGAGGCATTAAGGATCCCGTGATGGTAGCTTCTATCAAGTTTTGTGTAGGAATTTTCCTCTTCCCTGTTTTCTTGGTGCTTCAGTCGCTGTCAGTAACCTATTGGCTAGGCGATTGGGCGGGCATTTTATATTTTATTATTTCATTGGCTGGAATGCCATTGATTAGCTCGGTAATGTCAAAATGATGATTTTAAAGTCGTGTTCTAATCCATAAATGGTAATGATGAAAGAACACACCCCTGTAATCCCCTCTAGGGGATAATCCCCCTTTGAAGGGGGCTAGGGGGATGTATTTGATTAAAATCTACTTTTCAGCCAGGGCCTCTACCGGACTAGACTTAGAAACCTTAAACAGATTGCTTGAAATGGTCAGCAAGACAGTGATTAACAAGATCAAAATGCTTGGTACTGTGATTGTGAAATCTATAGGAACATGGAAGGCATTTACCTGATCTAAATAGAGTTTAATCAAATACTGGCTTGTTGGAATTGCTACAATTAAAGCTATACCTAAAACCACAATAAATGGAACATTAGTAAGCAGAGCAATCTCCTTCATTGAAGCACCAAGCACTTTTCTGATGCTTATCTCTTTCATTCTTTTGGTGATAATCAAAGACACAAGGCCGAATAACCCCATAGCGGAAAGGATAATAGAGATGACTGAGAATGTAATCAGGATATTGGTTGGTATGGACATTTGTCTGAAAAACTCGTCAAACGCCTCATTTTGAAAATATCCATTGTAGGGGTAGTCTGGAAACATATTTCCCCAGTCGGCCTTAATCTTCTCATTTACCTGAGTCAGATTGCCTGCATCTACTTTTGCAATGATAAAATTATTTTGCTCTGGAGTTGATAGCTTAAACGCCATGGCATCTATTGGAAAATAGAAATTTCTGTAATGAAAGTCTTCAACCACCCCAATGATGTTATATTGTTCACCTTTGCTTTTTATCTGACTTCCGGGCACATCACCTATCATAAAAGTATTCGCAAACTTTCTATTGACAATCAAGCCATTTTCTACATCTGAAGCTAGAGCACTATTAAGGTTTCTACCTTCTACTAGTTTAATACCCATGGTGCGCAGATAACTGGAGTCAACATTATAGACGACAACAGGTTTTTTCTCATCCAGAATATCAATATCCATCACAGAAGTGGAATTGCCAATATGGTTAGCCGAACCTGAAACAGACGATATCTCCGGGTATGTTGATAGTCGGTTAAACAGAGCCGTGAATTGATCATTTGTGGTAGTCGGAATAACCACCAGTCCGCCCTGATTGTAGCCCCAGTCTTTAGCCTTTTGAAATGAACTGTTACTGATAAATGAGATGCCAGAAAAGATGATTAAAAAGGTGAAAGCAAATTGAATTCCAAGAAAGAATTTAAAAAGGTAGTTTTTGCTGCTTCCGAACTTCTCTTTACCCTGAAAAATATTTGTAGCACTAAAGGATGACACGTAAAAAGCAGGGTATATGCCAGATAAAATTCCCGTGCTCATTGCAATGGATAAAAGAAATATCCATAGCGTTGGATTAGTATAAGTTATAGAAAGTTCAAATGGGAAAAAGCTATTGAAAAGAGGGACGAGAATGACATGTGCCACTATCAGTCCTGCTATAACTGCAAACAGGCACATAAATACATTTTGACTGAGAAACTGAAAGACCAACTGCTTTTTGGAAGCGCCCACACTTTTTCTCAAACCAATTTCTTTGAGTCTTCGGGTCGCTGTTACAATAGCTATGTTTACATAATTGAAGCAGGCGATAAAAATGAGTAGCAGTCCGAAAAAGATAATCCCTATCAGTGTTGATGGGTTTTCTCGCCCTACAACGCTTCCTACAATTTGATAATCCGTTTTTGTTAGCTGGCTAAATGGAATGAATTCAAATTGGCTAATAGGATATTTGGGAGACTTTGAATTGTAAGCTTGCCAATACTGACCTGACAGATCTTTAATGTTATCGATGGCCGATGCATTTTTAACTTTGAAAAATGTGGCATTGGTTAGTTTATCCCAATCTGAAGTTGAAGTACTGGCCAGTTTATACGGTACCAAGATGTTAAAACTGAAATAGGAGTTTGTAGGGAAAGGAGCTGCTATAGCACCTACAGTAACAGGAATAGTTTCTCCGTTAATGATAAGGCTGAGCTCTTCATCTAAGGCATAACTCTTCCCAAAAAACTTTTCAGCGGCTTTGGCGCTAAGCACAACCTTAGTGCCATCATAAAGTGATGCACTTGTTCCATCAGTAAGTTCGAAGTTGAATATTTTGAGAAAATCCTCATCAACATATTGAATAGGCTCCTCCAGAACAATACTTCCATATCTTACTACCGCATTGCCATTGAGCACTCTAGTCATACCATCAATACCGTTATAGTCCTGTGACGCTGTTGTTCCCATCATTTCCGGAGTTTTGCCCCATATAAAAGGGTCATTATTTACATTTTTGGTATGAGAAGTGACCATGTAAATCCTATCAGCATCAGCTATAAAATCATTCGCTGTAATGATATTCATACCAAATAAAAAGAGCACAATACAGCACGCTACGGCTATAGATAGTCCGAAAATGCTGATGAGGGAGGACATTAAATTTGATTTAATACCTCTGATAGTGAGTTTGAAATAACTTGAGATCATGGTGAGCGTGTTTATTGAGTTTTTGTTTGTGATTTTCTTTATTGCAAATGGCCTGAACATGCTGAGTACATCACGGATGAGTAGCCATTTGGCCTTTTTTGCACCCACTTCTTCCACTCTTTTGTCAAAAGTTTCATATAAGTCACCTTCCACCTCATCTAATAGTAGAGGATTCATAAATGACCCTAAAAGAATAAAGGGCCATCTTGGTGGGTCTATGGGTGTGTCAGGTTTCATTTGTCTGAAATGTTTGGAATTAAATTGAAGAGATTGTTTCTCAACTGTCGGGCATTTACAAGTGCCTGCTCTCCTGACTCTGTTAAAAAGTAGTAGACCTTTTTTCGACCTCTTCTACTTTCAGTACTTTCTCCGGTTTTAGACTTTATAAAGCCTTTTTCATCTAACCTGTTCAAGGCAGAATGCAACGCTCCTACACTTGGTTTTCGGCTGGTTTGAGCTTCAATTTCAGCAATAATGGCTGCGCCATATGCCTCTGGATATAGCACACCTGTTATCAGTAAAACCAGTTCCTCGAATTCGCCAAGATTTGTTCCTTTCATTATTTAATTCCTAAATGTAGAGTTAAATATACGAAAAGATTACAAAAGGGTTATAATCGCATTAAAGAGGCCTTAATTACTTGTTTAAGTTAGAATTGATATACTTTGGACTTACTAGTATCATCATCAAATAAAACCAGAGCCTGCGCACTCGGTGAATTAAATGGTGCTTTAGGTAAAACACTTGGGTTGGCAGGATAAGTACCATCTTCAAATTTTAGTTCTTTAGGTTCCCCCTCACTTTTTACAAGGAGGACCTTCCAGCCATTAACCTTTTGTGGCTCCACGTAAATAGGAGCGTTCATAACGGTGAACTGTGTAATAGTATTAAAATTGACATCCATCAGTAAATATGTGCACCCGCCACTTCCGCAAAAAAAGGTTGATTCAAATCGTATAAAAATTTCATCCACACCATCTTCGTTCAAATCGATCTTATGGAACTGGTACTGCCTATCGGCCTCATTCATAACCTTAATTTCTCTTTTCAGATAATCTGAAATCAGATATTGGTTAATTTCCACTGCCAATTCATCATCAACAGTTTGCGGAGCGTAAGCTGTTTTATTGTTGACAGGCTTAAGTCCTATGACTTCTTCAAGAAATTTTTCAGTCTCTGTTTCTACCTCCTCTACAGCTCCTGATGTCAGGTAGCATCCAATAACATGGTGGCCTGCTTCCGGAAAGGCAACTTTTCTTTTTTGTTCTTCGGGTGTTGAAATTTGATCATACATAGTCAACATGGCAGGTACCGAAACCGTATTGTCCTGGGCAGTATCATTTTTATAATAGTACCCCAAAAACACAGGGCAAGTGACAGTTTCAAAAGTTTCTGGCGTCATAGTTTCATCTACCATGGCACGCAATTGAGTAAGCACTTCCAGTCGGTATTTGTTGGTCCAGTAGTTAGCTCTAACGCTGTCTAACGGCCACTGATTGTAATCTGAACCAACCACGAGTCTTGCCATTTGGAGGCCCCAGGGCTTTGTTAGTAAATATGAACTTTCATCATAGAGATCAATATTAGGTGAGTAAAGGACTATACCCGCAATAGAGGGGTTATTTTCTGCCAGATAGAGTCCGTAAGTACCGCCAGTGCTGGTAGTCAATAAAATAACTTTTTCACCAAGCTGCATGCCTATGGCAATGGCCTCTTTGGCACTTTCCATCATTTGTTCAGCTGTCAAGTTAAGCATAGGCTCATCTTCAACCAGACCATGGCCCGCAATTCTGGGCAGGTAGAGATTACAGCCATATTTTTTGGCCAGCTTCTCATGAATAGGCGCACCTTCTTCCTGACTAGCTGAAAAACCGTGCAGGTATACCATGCTATATTCTGTTTTTGTATGTACCGAATCGTTCCAAATTATCCGCCCTTCATTATTGGGTTTAATGTTTGGAATAGCGGCCTCCCTTTCATCAACAAACTTTTCAAGTTCGTTCAGGTCTGACGGTACCGTAGGTAAGTCTTTAATAAGTGTATCAATATCAACACTTGGCCCTGCCACATAACCTAATACTATTATCGAAATAATAATAAAGGTCCATTTTAAAGCTTTCATAATTATAGAGAGGTTAAGATATCAACGAACTTTTGAACGTCATTTGAATCATTATACAAATGAGGAGATACTCTTATAGCATCACCACGAACAGAAACAGAGATCTTGATTTCACTGAGTTTAGCCTTTAATTTTTCCATTCGAGAAGCATCAGAAGATCTTATTCCAAACAAGTGGTGGCCGCGATACTGTTCAGACTCAATTACATACTCATGTTGCTTTAGCTTTTCATTCGCTTCGGCAAAAAGTTGTTTACAGTATTCCTGAATATTTTCAACTCCCCATTGATTTATCTGTCTTAGAGATTCTAGAAGCATGGGCACCAAAATAAAGTTACTGTGTTCACCCACCTCATACCTTAATGCTCCGTGTTGATAGTCATCATTATAATTTACCAACCCTGCAAAGTTTTCACTTTCAAATCTGTTAATCCAGTTTTCTTCCAGAGGCACACCGTTGTCAAAGGCTTCGCTAAAATATCCAAGTCCAATTGAGTAGGGTCCTAATAACCATTTGTAGCCAGCACAGATCAGTGCATCAGGTTTAATTTTTTGAACATCAAAAGGTAAAGCACCTACTGATTGGGTACCGTCAATAATTAATAATGCGCCAACTTCAGATGTCTTTTTTCGGATTGCCCCTAAGTCGAATTTTGTTCCGTCAGCCCAATGAACATGTGCCATAGCTACCGCTGCTGTTGAGCTATCAACAGAATTTAATATGGCCTGATTCCATGCTTCACCTCTATTGCCAGATTTTGGAGCGGCTACTATCTCAAGAGTTGCCCCATTTTCATCACAAAGTCTTTTCCATGGGTAATAATTGCTGGGGAACTGTTCAGCTAGCACAATTATTTTTTGTCCTGCTTTGACTTTTATATTCTTGGCGGCCGTAGAAATTCCGTAAGAAACAGAAGGAATAACAACTGTCCGTTTAGGGTCAGAGGAGTTAATGAGTTTGGAATATTCTGCCCGTAAGAGTTCAGTGTCATTAAAAAAATCATCAGGAGTAACTGAGATCGGATTCCTTTTTCCTTCGATACCTTTAATACCTGCCTTTTCAACAGATTTTAATAAAGGTGACATGTAGGCGCAGTTAATATAAGTTGCTTCACCGTCCAGTGAAAACAGCTTCTTTTGGCAAGATAGCATTCAATAAAGATTAGTACTTCATAAATTTAAGCAAAGCCCTGACTACTGCAAATTTAGTGAGTCCCGCAGGTACTTATCTTTGCTATTATGTTTGCTCCAATAGTCAGTGTTTAAGGTCTTGTCAATGCTAGCGGATGTTATCATTTTTTTGCCTCCTAAGCCATTGAACTCTTCTTCCCAGCCAAGAATTTTGTAAGGGAATGTGTTTTCAAATTCTATTTTTAGGGCTCTATCTGTGTAGATTAATGAATAAAAGTTGGCAGAATCTGTCTCTTCTAAAACACCTTGTACTCTTACAGCTTTTAAATTTTTATGAAGCAGTCGAGTATGAAAAAGACCTGGTATAATATCAAATTCTCCAGTAGGTAAAGACTTGTAGTCTAATCTTATTCTGTTCCAGATCTCATCTTCCAATAGGGCTTTTCCCAAGTCAAACTTAACATCTCCTTCCTGCTCAAAATAGGAGTAAGAAGACACCTCGTATTCATTCTTTTTAAGATTCATCTGACTAAATACATGGCCACACCACTCTTGCGAGCTCATGGTTACTTTAGGTGTGTTAGGGTACTTGTTTAGCTCTACGGGGGTAAAAGTCGAGAGCATCATAGAATATGGGTAAATACCAGTCACAAATTTTTTAGTAAAGTTTAGTTTCAATACGGTTTGCTTATCATCACCAGCAGCTTCTCCGTTATCAAGTTTTACCTGCTTATTTTTAGAAAAGGGCTCAGTAACAAATATTAATACAGCTTTTCCATCATGAACTTCACCATACCTTGACTGTTTCAAATTGTACGAAACAAGCTCAGCCTTTCCGGCATACCAGTAGTCAGCAAACTCTGGAGTGGACACTGATGAAATGGCTCGGGAATTTGAATTGGCCTTTTTCTGACAGCTGTTCAGTGAAATACCAATTAGGGATATTAAAAATGTAGTTCTGATAATTAATGAAGCCATAACTTTTGGGTTTAGGTTAACTAAACAACAAACATCCAAATATGATTCTGTTACTTTTAAGATGAATAATGTGAAGATGATTAAATCCTTATATTTACGCCTTTAAATTTTAAAATGAACAATAGTCACTATATAGGATATAAAAGCAGGTGGATATTCCTTGGTGTGCTGGCAGTGGCATTTCTATTTGCTTCCATCTATACCTTCGATAGCAAACTTGCTTTATTGGGTGATAATGCAAGTTATTATTCACTTGGTAAATCCATTGCTCAAGGCGAAGGTTATGTCAACATATCCAAAATAACAAAAAGCCCTAACAATCATTACCCTCCTGGCTATCCGGCTATTATAAGCACATTTATAGTTTTTTCTGATAGTATTGTTGCCATTAAGATGCTGAATGAGATATTCCTGGCAGCTTCGTTATGGCTAGTATTCTTGTTGGTAACTAAGATTTCTGAAAGTTATATTCTTGGGTTTGTTATTTCGCTTGTGACTATTTTCAATAGTCATCTGTTGTTCTATTCATCTTTGATCATGTCAGAGATTCCTTATATGTTCTTCTCATTATTGGCCATATTTTTTTATGGAAGAATAAACTTTGAAGGTAATTACTGGAAAGATAAGAATTGGATAGTAGTCGTTTTGGCTACAATAATGGCGTATTATGTCAGGTCTCTAGGCATTGCCTTATTAGCAGGATTCTGTTTGCATATGTTGCTGAACAAGCGAATCAAACTAATGGGTGCTTTCATAGGAGCCTTTGTTATAGGTGCTTTACCCTGGTTTATTCGTGGGCAGAGCATGGGAGGCGCATCTTATATGAACCAGCTTAAGTTGATTAACCCGTATAACCCGGGGTTAGGCGATGCGTCCATGTCAGATTTTATTGATAGGGCTTTAAATAACTTTTCAAGATATATTACAAGAGAGATTCCTGACTCAATCTTCACATTTGGTCCTGATTATCGAGCCCCAATCAGTGGTGCAGCATGGGTGTTTGGATTCATCCTATTGATTTTAATAGGGTATGGAATTTACCAGACCAATAAATATCGTTGGACATTAGTTGGGTATCTACTAGGTACTTTTGGTATTTTGATGATCTGGCCTGACGTATGGATAGGTGTCAGGTTTATAGTTCCTATCATACCTATATTGTTTTTTGGACTGTTTAACGGAATATTACAGCTGAAAAAATCATTAGCTGAAAAGTCTACTTTACAGTATCTGGGGTTGGGCCTGCTATTAATAACAGCAAGCTCCTTTGTGCAGCTACATGAAACGGCCAAGGCACCTTTTCCTCCAGCCTGGCAGCGATATTTTGAAGTGGCTCAATGGATAAAAAGCAATGAAAATGGTAAAGTCGTAGGCTGTGGTAAGCCTTCATTGTTCTACACTTATGCCGGTGATAATTTTACCATGCGCTACAAATTTACCCAAGATGCAGCGGAGCTTCTTGCACATTTGGAAAGACAAAAAGTTGATTATGTTGTGATTGATCAGGTTTATGGCAATACATTACAGTATTTACTGCCTGCTGTAAGGCAATACCCCAATAGATTTGAGCAAGTGCTGCACTTAAAGAACCCAGACACTTTTCTCTTAAAATTTAAAAGATGATCATAGAAAAATTATCCATTGTCATCCCTGTTTATAATGAGGAGAAGACAATACACCTTATCTTGAATAAAATAAAGGAAGTTGAGCTGAACGGGAACATTGAGAAAGAAATTGTAATGGTTAATGATGCGTCTACTGACAATTCAGAAGATGCAATAAAGAAGTATATTGAATCAAATAAAGAGCTAGGAATAAGATACTTTAGCCAACCGAAGAATATGGGAAAAGGAGCGGCTTTGCATAGAGGTATAGCTGAAGCTACTGGAGATTATCTGATAATACAGGATGCAGACCTCGAGTATGACCCAAGAGAATATAATGCATTGCTCAAACCAGTTTTGGAAGGGATGGCTGATGTTGTCTATGGTAGCAGATTCATTGGAGGAAACCCCCATCGCATACTATTCTTCTGGCACTCGATTGGAAATAACGTTCTTACTTTCCTATCCAATGCCTTGACCAATCTGAACCTTACAGATATGGAAACATGCTATAAGTTGATCAAGACATCAGTTGCTCAAGGGTTAAATTTAAAGGAAAGACGTTTTGGTTTCGAGCCTGAGGTCACAGCTAAACTGTCAAAAATAAAAGGTATTAGGATTTATGAGGTTGGAATATCATACTATGGTCGTACCTATGCGGAAGGGAAAAAGATAAATTGGCGTGATGGTTTCAGAGCAATTTATTGTATATTAAGGTATAACCTGTTTTAACAATTTGTTAAATTATCGGTTACCTTTTAAGCGCGCAGTAATATTTATCTTTACTTTCTTTCTAAATGAAGTAGTATGATTCAAAGCAAGGTATATAAGGGGATAGAATACATTCAAATTAGCGACCTGTCGTTAAATGAGCAGTTGGCCATAAGAGAATGGCTTACCTTAGATACCATCATTAAGATTCAAACAGAAAGTGAGCTTTTAACTGAATGTGTTCAGTATAAAGATTATACATATTGGGTAGAGAATGTTCTTTCAAAACAAGCTACTCAAAAAGCCACAGTTAAAAGTAAGGGAAGTATTATAAACCGTTTTGGTTTAGCTATAGACAATTAGTCCCAAACTCCAACAGGAACAATTTCCAGTACATTGCCTTCTGGATCTTTGAAATAAAAGGATTCCTGTCCTGACTTCCATATTAGCTTATCAATAATGGGAATATCAAGTGATTTAACTCTTGCTTTACATTTTTCGTAGTCCACCTGCTCAACTTCAAAGGCGAAATGCTGATTTCCTTCTGCAAAGTGCGGTGGGGGGGAAGATTTTTCTTTGGAATCATCTGGGTTGAAGCATAAGAGCACGGATGATCCTGCTCTGAAGAAAATATGCTTTTCAGGTTGGTAATGAATAATTTCTAAACCAAGCTTCTCATTATAAAACAACTTGGCTGCCTCCAAATCATGTATATAAAGGCAAGTCTCCTTTATTTTAATTATCTCTTTCATAGAAGTCCTTTTTTAGCTGTTCATATTCTGCCCACATGTATTTAAGAATCTCAGCTGCAGGCCTAATGTCATTGATATACGCAGAAACCTGCCCTATCTCAAGTTCTCCTTCTTTTAGGTCACCTTCAAAAATTCCCAACTTAGACCTTCTTTTGCCTAAAATGGATCTTAGGGTATCAGCATCAGCGCCTTGCTTTTCAGCAGCACTGATGGAATTATAAAATTCGTTTTTAATCAGCCTAACCGGAGCAAGCTGTTTCAGTGTTAATGTAGTTTCACCCTCCGCGCATTCAACAATACGCTTCTTAAAATTGAGGTGTGCTGATGATTCATCACTTATGGCAAACCTGGTGCCTACCTGAACACCCTCAGCGCCTAAGGCCAGTGCTCCAAAAATTCCGTGGCCATCTGCAATGCCTCCAGCGGCAATCACTGGAATGTTTAAAGCTCGCGCCACCGCAGGAATCAGGCAGAATGTTGTTATTTCTTCCCTGCCGTTATGTCCTCCTGCTTCAAAGCCTTCGCATGCAACTGCATCAACACCAGCCTCCTGACTTTTCAAAGCAAACTTTACACTCGACACCACATGAACAACTATTATTCCTTTGTCTTTAAGAAAGGTGGTCCATGTTTTGGGATTCCCCGCTGAGGTAAAGACGATCTTAGCACCCTCTTTTACTATAATATCCATGAGTTTATCAATTTCAGGATATAGCAGTGGGACATTTACGCCAAATGGTTCACTGGTAGCAGCTTTACATTTTCTAATATGTTCCTGCAGTAATTCGGGGTGCATTGACCCGGCACCTATAAGGCCAAGGCCACCGGCATTGCTAACTGCCGAAGCCAGCCTCCAACTGCTGCACCATACC
>NZ_SMLV01000212.1 GCF_009711525.1 Fulvivirga lutimaris | reverse complement strand
ATATCCGGATTGTTAATCAAAGCTCTGGCGATGGCTACACGCTGTTTTTGTCCTCCTGACACCCTGGAAGCCAGCTTATGAGCTTGTTCGGCAATGTCCAGAAGTTCAAGTTTTTCTATCGCATCCTTTTCAATTTCAGCCCTGGTTTTTTTACCCAATTTTAGCGCGGGCAACATCACATTTTGTAGAATGGTAAACTCAGGTAACAGGTAATGAAATTGAAAAATAAAGCCGATATGTTCATTCCTTATTCTTGCTAATTCATCTGCATGTTGGCCCATTAATAGCTGATCCTTCAAATATAGATTACCGGTATAATCAGTATCCATAGTAGATAAGATGTAGAGCAAAGTTGACTTGCCGCATCCGGATTTACCCATAATAGATACAAACTCACCCTTTCGAATTTTCAGTGAAATGTCTTTCAAAACATGGAACTTGACTGGGTCAGTGAAGTATTTATTCAGACCATCTGCCTTGAGAATTATATCGTCAGCGTGCTGTTTCATTGACCTCTAATGATTTCAACAGGATCAATTCGTTCAGCTCTACGGGCTGGCAAATAGCCAGCTAAAAAGGTAGAGATAATGGCAAAGGCAATTCCAATAAAGTAATACACCGGATTCCAGTTGACGGGAAAGGTTTTTACTGTTGGTAAGGCCTCTGTTTCGAAAGGAGTATGATCAATTAAAACAGAAATTCCATATCCAAAAATAAGGCCGAGAAGCCCTCCAGTTAGGCCAATGAGCATGGCTTGAGTAATAAAAATGTATTTAACATCTCTACCCGAAAATCCCGTGGCTTTAAGTATGGCAATGTCATTCATTTTCTCATAAATAAGCATATTGAGAATGTTGTATATACCAAAACCAGCTACTATCAGCAGTGTTATGGAAACTGCATAGGTGATAATATTGCGGATGGATGTGCCTGTTTCAAATTGGGCATTGGCTTCTTTGATATCGATGGCTGTAAGGTTGAAATTTCGCTCAATTTCCATAGCCATAGGTACAGCGTCTTCCAGTTTGTTCAACTTCACATTGATGTCAGTAATATAACTCTGACCCTCGCCTAATACCTGCTGTGCAGTTTTGAGGTTGATGTAGCTTTGAGCATTATCGATTTCCGCTAATCCACTTTGATAAAAACCCACTAGTTTTAACTGAAAGACATCGCCCTTACTTGAAATGATCTGGACATTATCGCCAATTTTTAAAGATAGCTTTTTGGCAACACCTATACCCATTAATATGCCATTTGAAGTCCGTTTTAGTGCCTGAGCATCACCTTCGAAAATATAATCATCCAACTTAAATAGACGTGATTCCTCCAATATGTCCACCCCATTTAAAATGCCATTGATTTGTAATGAGCCCGCAGAGTAAAAGGCCTGAGCCCTCACCAGCGGAGTTACTCCTCGCACACGCTCATCACTTTTCAGATGATCCATAAGTGGTATGGCATTATGAATCCTTTCCTGACTGAACTTTGGTTTGATGGAATGTACAACGTTGAATGCATTGCTAAACTCCGAGGCATAGTCAATAGGCTGTTTTTCACTGGGTTTAATTTCATTGTAAATATGGATGTGAGGGGTTCTATTGAGAATGAGTCCATCCAAAAGGTTGTTTAGTCCGGTCATGAAACTGACCAGAATTATAAAGGTGCCAATGCCAAAGGTCACACCAAGCGCTGCCGTTCCTGACTGTTTGAGTCGGGATAGCAGGTGTGTTTTGGAAATCGATAATATGATACCCCAATTCATGATTTATGGTAGGTATATGACGGTTGTAGTATCCACTCCTGATAGAATTTCTGCATATTCCATATTCATCATACCAACCTCGACTGGTACCTGTCCAGAATCCGTTTTAACAACATTACCGTCTTGCAGAAACCTTCTTGGTATGACTAATGCATTACTTTTTTGACTTACAATAATATTGGCCTCCCCAGAAAGTCCAGAGTAGAGGTTGTTAGGTTGATTCACAAAGTCAGCTTCTATCAAAAAAGTCTGCGTTCTCGTATTCTTTTGCGGCAATATCCTTGTCAAATATGCTTCAAACGTCTGGTCTTCAAAGGCGTCTAGTTTTAAAATAACTTTTTGACCAGTTTTTACTTTCGTAATATCGACCTCATCTACCTGCATTTTAATAATAAACGCTTCACTTTTACCGATAGTGGCTAGCGGCTCTTGTGGACTTATAAGTTCTCCGGGTTCTTTAAATACACTATAAACCCGGCCCTTCATTCGGCTGGTGATGGTGAAGTCACTATTGCCCTTCAAGGCATTTTCATAGTTATTCTGAGCCTGATTGACCATAGATTTTAGCTCTGTTTCAGTCCTTTCATATTCTTTATACAAAGACTGCAGCGTTTGTTTGGATACCTCATAGGCGAGCTTTCTCTGATCGAACTGTGCGGCAGTGCCAATATTCTGATCCCATAATCGCTTTTGACGCATGAAATCAATAGAATCCTGATGATGCGTAATTTTTGCCGTTTGAATTCTGTCCTTTAAGGATTTTAACACTGATCCAGGGCCTGACAGATTATCCTTTGCCAACTTTAAAGCTAATTGTGCATTCTCGGCATTAAGTTTTGAAGATGTGTTGGAAATTTGAGCTATCGCCTGATTGATTTGAATGGTATCGCCTTCTTTAACATAAACCTCAGAAATAATACCACTGACCACAGCATGCACTTCATAGAGTTGGTCTGGCTCAATATTAACTGAGGCATAAACAGACTCCGTAATTGGCTGCACTTGAGGTTTTGTGCTGTCCTTTTTTTGTTCACAGCCAGATAATCCTAAAATAATGATTAACAGTGTAGCAGAAATATTTATTGATTTTGAGAATTGGATTGCAGACATGATGGTCTTTGAGGTGATTAACATATAATACTAATATCGAGAATCTAAGCCAATCTAGTAACTTCTATTGGTCATGTTGATAGGTGATTAATGTCAAGAATTGTTTAGAGTACTTTGCTCGATTATTTATGAGTCTCAGATTATTCTCATAAGGTTCAAATAAATTTTATTTTTTTTTATCCCTTTCCACCCCTTGCATTTATTAAAAAAACTTTTTACCATTGTACTGTATTAGTTAAGTAGTACACTAAATCAGTAACAATGATTAACATAAAAAATCTCAATTTCACCTATGCTAAAAAGCAGCAGCCATTGTTCAACGAGTTGGACTGTGAGCTGAATGCAGGAAGCATAGTAGGTCTGTTGGGTAAGAACGGTGCTGGCAAGACCACACTGCTCAAACTTATGATCGGCCTGTTGTCACCCACTGAAGGTTTTGTTGATGTTATTGGGCATGAGCCTGCAAAGCGTCAGCCATCACTTCTGGAGGACATCTTTTTTGTATCTGAAGAATTTGATATTCCAGGTATTTCCATTAACAACTTTGTAAAGGCTAACTCAGGCTTTTATCCTCGCTTTGATTTGGAGCTGTTACAGCGCCTGATCAAAGATTTTGAACTGCCAGAAACAAAGAGCCTTCAGAAACTCTCTTATGGTCAAAAGAAGAAGTTTTTGATCTCTTTTGCACTTGCGACTAAGTGTCGTATTCTGGTGCTTGACGAGCCTACCAATGGCTTGGATATCCCTTCAAAGTCCATTTTCAGAAGAGTGCTGGCTGGATCTTTAGACGAAGATCAGTTAGTTATCATTTCCACCCATCAGGTCAAGGATGTGGAAAATCTGATCGATAGGATCTTGATGTTGGAGAAAGGTAAATTCATCATGCAGAAGGATCTTTTTGATATTTCTTCTCAACTGAATTTCATCACCACCTCTTCTACAGAGGGAGAAAATATATTGTACAGCGAGATGGTGCCAGGTGGATACAGGGCTATCACACCACAGGTCAATGGCAACTCTTCTGTCGATATTGAATTATTGTTTAACGCGATATCTGCGGATAACGAAAAACTGAAAGAATATGTCCAGTAATACATTCAACTTCAACAGGTTTGGAATGCTGTTCAAGCAGCATTTTATTCATAACAACAAGCTATTGATGTATTCATCGGTGGCATATGTGGGTGTTATTTTCATCTTGCTCACCATTGTTCAAATGGGTCAGGATCGTGTGCCTCATGACGTAGAGATGTTCAGAGGATTCTTGATTGGGTTTGTGGTAGTGTTCGGCATTCTTTATGCTGGTTATTCCTTCCCTGCTTTAAGGTCCAAAGAAAGCACTATTAACTACCTCATGGTTCCAGCTTCGGTGTTGGAGAAGTTCCTTTTCGAATTGGTCAGTCGATTAGGTGTAACATTTATACTTCTTCCTATTCTATTCTGGATCACTTTCCATCTACAGGGATACTTTTTCGACCTTTTCACAGAGCTTAGTTTTAGGCCCATTGGATTTGCTGAAGTGGTCGATTTTCAGGTGCCAGATCAGATAAGAGATTCAGCCTTCTGGTTTGTAACACTTATTTCATCACTCATAATGCTTGGTTTTGTTTTGCCTTTTACCGGTGGCGCTATGTTTATGAAACAGCCTTTGGTTAAAACGCTCTTTTCGGTGGCCATAATTGTAATTTTTTATGCCGGCTGTGTATACATAGCACTAGAGCCATTAGGCGTGGCAAAATACAATCCTAATGACACCATGTGGCTCATCCCAAGCAATGAAAAGGGTGCTTTTCGATTTTTTGGAAGTGCAGTTGTATTAACAAATTTGGTCATGTTGTTTGTGGCCTTCAGAAAGTTAAAAGAAAGGGAGGTATAATATGGAGTTTCAGAATGGCAAAAGCATCTTTCTGCAAATAGCAGACACAATTACCGATAAGGTGGTAAGGGGTGAATTTCCGGCAGGTGAAAAAATTCCATCTGTCCGTGAACTGGCTTCCGAAATGGGAGTAAATCCGAATACAATAATGAGAACCTACAGTGAATTACAAGCTATGAGCATTATAGAAAACCAAAGAGGTATCGGCTATTTCGTTAACCCTGATGCCCAAAAAATAATCCTAGAAGGTAAAAAAGAAGAATTCTTCAGCCAGGTATTGCCTGAGTTTTTAAGACAGGCTGCCCTATTGGGAATTACTTCAAGCGAATTGAAAAAGCATATAGAAAATATAAAATAAGCGACATGAAACTAAGCAATAAAATACTCATCGGTTTCTTCGGGTTTGCATTTATCTATATGACTGCTGCCTTTACCGAGATCAGGTTAAAGGGCGATCCTAATCGCATTGATGAATTTAATGGTGTTATGGAGACAGTAGGTATTAATAATGTCAACTACCTTGTTTTGCCTGACCTAGATCACCGAATAACAATTATGGGCTCAGACAATCCCAGGATTGAGGTCAAAAGCTTGAAGGGAGATCTTTTGAAGTACTTGAAGTACAACATAAAAGGAGATACACTTACCCTGGAGTCTTTAGAACTGGAAGAAAGACAGAACCTGGTGATCTACATTCATGTGCCTAAAAACAATTTTGTTGGCCTAACTTCTAACAATGCCGGAATAAGCATTGGTGAATTGGAGCTTGCGAATTTAACAATTGTGCAAACAGATGGATGGATCAGAATTGGCGAAAACAATAAACTAGGAACGATTAATTTGACAGCAAATCAGGGTGCATATTTCAATGCGTCAGACGCAGAAATAGATACTTTATCAGCAACAATTGAAGATTCACAAATTTCTATTTCTTCTTCCTTAAAACTAGCTAAAGGAT
>NZ_SMLV01000417.1 GCF_009711525.1 Fulvivirga lutimaris | reverse complement strand
TTATATCCTTTTGGCAAATTTACTGCTGGTATTGCGATTTTTTCAAGACATGATGTTTGTCCACAAATTTCGCATTTGAAATGCACATGTTCGTGATTATGAGCATTTTCTGCACATTCATTACATAACGCATACTTAGTGACGCCTGCATCATCAAGGACTTTGTGCACCAGCCCCTTATCCAAAAAAGTCTTTAAAGTTCGGTAGACCGTTACCCTGTCATGAGAAGGGTCAACCTCCTTCTCAATATCAGATTGGCCAAGAGCCTGATTGGCATTCAGAAACATTGACAATACTTCATTTCTACATGAAGTAGACTTTAGGTCGTAGTCGCTCAAAATTTCTTTAACACGCATTGCTTAAAGTTACTAATTCAATTGAAACTGTAGGCGAGACAAGTAACTATAAATTCCTGTAGTATCTGAAGATAATTCTTCATGACTCCCCTGCTCCACAATTTCGCCTTCTTTTAAAACAAATATTTTATCTGCCTTGCGTATTGTAGCCAGTCTATGAGCAATCATAATTGTTGTTCTTCCTGTCATCAGCTGATCAAGTGCCTGCTGCACCAGATGTTCTGATTCAGCATCCAAACTACTGGTAGCTTCATCTAATACCAATATAGCAGGGTCTTTTAAGATCGCTCTGGCAATCGCCACGCGCTGTCTTTGTCCTCCTGATAGTTTAACCCCTCTTTCACCAACAATAGTTTCCATCTTCTCTGGAAATTTTTCAATGAACTCAAATGCGTTTGCCTTTCTTGCTGCTTCATTAATTTCTTCATCAGTCGCATTGGGTTTACCATATGCTATATTTTCTTTGATAGTTCCCCCGAAGAGCATAACCTCCTGAGGTACCATACCTATATTTTGCCTCAGCAAACTCAGATCATAATCTGCGAGCGCTTTTCCATCCATCTGAATCTCACCCTCACTTACATCATAAAACCTGGAAAGCAATTGGATGATAGTTGATTTACCAGCTCCACTCTGCCCGACCAGAGCCACTTTTTGCCCTGCTTCAATCTTGAAATTGATATTTTTCAACACTGTGATTTCCTTTCTGGTTGGGTATGAAAAGATTACATTGTTGAAACTTATTTCTCCTTTAAGCTTAGACTTATGTGCAAGTTCATTGATATCCTCCTTGTGTTCATCTATAATCTCCAAGACTCTTTCTGAAGCGCCAATCGCTCTTTGAACCTGACCATAAATATCACCGAGTCCGGCAATTGAACCTCCTATAAAAGTAGTATACAAAACAAATGAAAGCAGATCGCCAACAGACATAGCTCCTGACTCCACTAAAGTGGCACCATACCACATCACGGCTACAATACCTCCAAAAAGCGCAAAGATGACAAACGAAATAAACGCTCCCCGATAGGTTGCTGTTTTCAATGCTATGTTTACAACTTCATCAAGACTTTTTGAATAGCGCTTCTTCTCAAATATCTCGTTGGTAAATGCCTTTACAACATTTATGGCCTGCAACGTCTCTTCAACTACCGTATTGGCCTCGGCCAATTTATCCTGTGTGGCTTTTGACAGCTTCCTTATTGATTTACCAAAAACAAGAGCACTCAATACAAGTACCGGAAAGGTTGCCAGCATAAAAAGCGTCAACTTTGGAGCTATATAGAAAATGATTCCCACACCAATAATCAAAGTGGCGATTTGTCTGAACAGCTCGGCAAGGGTTGTTGAAAATGTTTCTTGCAACATTGAAACATCAGATGTAATTCGGCTTATTAATTCTCCAATTCTTCTGCTGTCAAAAAAGGTTGTAGGCAACATCACCATTTGGCTAAATACGGCCTTTCTAACATCAGCCATAGATCGCTCACTAACCTGAGCAAATAGATAAACTCTGAAGAATGAGAAGATGCTTTGAAAAAACAATACTGCAATTAAGCCAAGGGTTATTTGCGTTATAGAATTAACTATCCAGGGTTTGCCTGATGCTACATCCATAAGCTTTCCTGCCAGGTATGGGAACACCAATAATGTAGTGCTGCTAAATACCAGACATATCATCCCCAGTATAAAAGTAGTCTTATATGGGGTGATGTATTGGAACACACCCAACAGCTTTTTAAAGTTACTTTTGTTAAGGGATCTTTTATCTTCTTCTTTAAGGGGGTCTTTTCCTCTTCTCTTAGCCATGAAGTAGTTACAAAATGAGGCTGCAAATTTATCTAGTTTAGATGGGTTTGACTAATTATAAATTAAAAACTGAGATTACATAATTGGTTTAGTCATTCCCAAAATTTGATTTAACTTTAGGCAACGACAAACTAGAATAAGCTATGTTCCCTATAAAAAGAGTATTGGTTGGCCTTGATTTAACTGACATGGATGATCAGTTAATTGCCTATACATCGTATTTGACAAAAATTTTAGATATAGACGCCATCTACTTCTATCATGTAGCACCTAGTTTAGAAATACCGGATGCAGTCCTAAAAGAGTTCCCTGCGCTGCTTGCCCCGGCTGATGAGTCTTTAGAAAAGATTATTCAGGATAAGCTAGATCAGCACCTAAAATGCCCGGAAGGCACTCAGATAAAAATCGAGATAAGAGAGGGTAATGCTGAAGATAAAATTTTGAAATGGTCTGATATTAAAGAAATTGACCTTATAATAACTGGTCGTAAAGATGGCTTGAAAGGAAGCGGACTATTGCCAGGACGACTTGCCAAGCTAGCTCATTGTTCAATATTAATGGTGCCAGAGAAGGCCAGCACCAAAATTTCCAAAATAATGGTTCCGGTTGATTTTTCAAGATCAAGCAAAGAGGCCATTAAAGAAGCTCAGCTATTCTCTGAAAAGACTGGCGCCAAAATAGCATTACAAAATACTTATACTGTACCTTCGGGCTATCACAGAATCGGGAAGACCTTTGAAGAATTTTCGGAGATTATGCGGGGTCATGCTAAAAGTCATGCACTGGAATTTGTGAAGGAAACAGAACTTAACGAAGCCGACACAGAGTTAATCATTACACTAGACAATGATGAACAGCCGGCCGACAAAATAAATGAAGATGCTCAAAAGTTTAGTTGCGACTTAATTATCATGACTTCGAAAGGTAGAACCGGCCTAGCTAGTGTTCTCCTTGGAAGCGTAGCTGATAAAGTCTTGAGTATGAAAGGAAATATTCCTGTTTTAATAATTAAGAACAAGAAGCATAATCTAGGTTTCCTTGATGCCTTACTTAGACTTTAATACTTAAGGCTGCACCTGACATTAAAGTCAACGCGATCCTGAAGTAGCATTTTTTGAAAGCCTTTAATACTATAATGAGTAATTCTATTTTGATTCTTAATATCATCTAAATCTAAAATGATATTTTTTGACGCCTGAAAAATAGAATTTGACTCCTTCATTCTAACCTCGATTCTTTTAAGGTTTTCAACCTTATCCAGATAAAATACTTTAAAAGATTGAATAGGCAGAGTTTCACTATTGGCGGTATAGGCTAAAATTTTCAAATTACTATTCTCATCATCCCCTTCAGAAATGGAGTATTGTCCTCGCAATGCAGGTTTGTTAATATCTGCATCCATGATAATTTGAAATTCATCTGCCCACCCAAGACTATCAGGTACAAAGGCACTAGTTGATGAATCACCATTTACTATAGCAAACTTTTGAAGTTCAACTTTATCCGCTGTCAAAGCAGCTGCCTGCTCTACCATTAAGGATTGAATATTATAATACAGATCTACTTCCTTAGGCTTAAGATCACCACAGGACAATGAAACAACTGCCAATAAAATGAATATTGCCGACCTCATCAGATCAAAATGTTGCCATTCATTTCTTTAGGAGCTTCCACACCCATGACTTTCAAAATAGTTGGAGCCAAATCACCTAATTTTCCATCCGCGGCATCGCCTTTAAATTGCTTATCAACAAATATGCACGGAACCAGGTTTGTAGTATGTGCAGTGTTAGGTGAACCATCAGCGTTAATCATAATGTCAGAGTTTCCATGATCAGCAATGATAATGGTCATGTAATCATTATCAAGCGCTGTACTAACAACTGCTTCGGTACAGTTATCCACAGTTTCACAGGCTTTTACCGCTGCCTCAAATACTCCCGTGTGTCCCACCATATCTGGATTAGCAAAGTTTAAGCACACAAAATCTGGTTTGTTAGTATTTAGCTCTTCAATAATCTTATCCTTGATATCATTGGCACTCATTTCAGGCTGTAAATCATAAGTGGCTACCTTTGGAGAAGGACATAACAATCTTTTCTCACCTTCAAAAGGCTCCTCTCTTCCACCAGAAAAGAAGAATGTAACATGTGGGTACTTTTCTGTTTCCGCTATTCTAACCTGAGTTTTGCCTGCTTTTTCAAGTACCTCTCCTATTGTGTTAACCAAATTATCTTTATCAAAAACAACTTTTACATTTTTGAATGTATTGTCATAGTTGGTCATAGTAACATAATGAAGATCCAGCTTCTTCATACCTTGCTCAGGAAAATCCTGTTGCGTCAATGCTTGAGTAATTTCACGACCTCTATCAGTTCTAAAATTAAAGCACAAAACAACATCTCCTTCTTCTATTGTTGCGATAGGCTCATCTGTTCCATTAGTTACCACCAAAGGTTTTATAAACTCATCGGTTTCTCCATTTTGATAGGCCATCAACAATCCTCGAATTGCTGTATTTACTTTTTCACCTTCACCTTTCACCATTAAATCATAGGCAAGTTTCACCCGCTCCCAACGATTGTCTCGATCCATGGCGTAATACCTTCCTATAACAGAGGCAATTTTACCAGAGGTTCTACCCATGTGAGCTTCCAGGTCATTGATATACCCTTCACCTCCTTTAGGGTCAGTATCGCGTCCGTCCATGAAGGCATGTACGAATACATCCTGCAAGCCTTTTTCTGCAGCTAATGTGCAAAGGCCTTTGAGATGATCTATATGTGAGTGAACCCCTCCATCAGAGAGAAGTCCCATTAAGTGGATTTTCTTATCATTAGATTTTGCGTAGTCAAATGCTTCTGTGATAACTGCGTTATCATCAATTGTCTTTTCTTCAAAGGCTAGATTGACTTTTACCAGATCCTGATAAACTACACGACCAGCTCCTATATTCATGTGGCCAACTTCAGAGTTACCCATCTGCCCATCAGGCAAACCGACTGCCAGACCTGAAGCCTCTAATTTGCTATGTGAATATTTAGAATATAAAGAATCTACAAATGGTGTGTTTGCTTTCGCAATGGCAGAAATCTCAGGATTAGTTCCAAGGCCCCAGCCATCTAATATCATTAAAAGTACTTTCTTGCTCATAGCGACAAAAAACGTGAATTTTAACTAGGGCAACAACTTCAGTAAATGAAATCCCCAATCTTTTGAGATATTATTTCATTCGATGAATTAAATCATCAATTTTGATTCAAAATCTAAACATCATTGGCTAAAGTTAAATCCACATATTTCTGTCAAAGTTGCGGGTACGAATCTGCAAAATGGTTGGGCAAATGCCCTTCTTGCGAAGCCTGGAATAGCTTTGTTGAAGAGGTCGTTCAAAAGCCATCTAAAAATGACTGGCAAACCTCGGGAACATCAAAAAAGAGCAATACGCCTAAACCCATTAAATCAATTACCTCTGAGAAAATCAGTCGCATAGATACGCTTGATACTGAATTGAACAGGGTTTTGGGTGGCGGTATAGTACCAGGTTCTGTAATTCTAATTGCAGGAGAACCCGGTATTGGTAAGTCAACCTTAATGCTTCAGATAGGACTCACCTTAAACTGCAAAATCCTTTATGTGTCTGGTGAGGAGAGTGAACAGCAAATAAAAATGCGTGCTGATCGTATGACAGATAATATTAAAGGTGATTGTTTCATTTTGTCAGAAACCTCAACACAAAAAATATTTACACAAGCCGAACAGCTTGCGCCAGATTTAATGATTGTGGATTCAATCCAGACATTACATTCTGATCAGGCAGAGTCATCTGCTGGCAGTGTTTCACAGGTGAGGCAATGCACGGCTGAACTGATTCGATATGCCAAAGAAACAGCAACACCCATATTTTTAGTAGGCCATATTACTAAAGATGGTGCCATTGCAGGCCCCAAAGTATTAGAGCATATGGTAGATACAGTGCTTCAGTTTGAAGGTGACAGGCATTTGACTTATAGAATATTAAGAACTACTAAAAACCGTTTCGGGTCAACTTCTGAATTAGGTATTTATGAGATGATAGGTACTGGATTGCGCCAAGTCAGCAATCCGTCTGAAATTTTGATTTCTCAAAAAGAAGGTGATTTGACCGGTGTAACCATAGGTGCAACCATAGAAGGTAACAGGCCTTTGATGATCGAAATTCAGTCTTTGGTAAGCACTGCAGCTTATGGAACACCACAACGAAGCTCCACGGGTTTTGACTCTAAAAGACTCAATATGCTACTTGCTGTATTAGAGAAACGCTGTGGTTTTAGATTAGGCTTGCAAGATGTATTTTTAAATATGGCTGGTGGCATCAAGGTAGAGGACCCGGCTATGGATCTTTCCGTTTGCTGCTCTATTATTTCTTCATTAGAAGAAATCTCAATATCTGATAAGGCCTGCTTTGCTGCAGAGGTTGGTCTTGGTGGAGAGCTAAGAACGGTCAACAGGTTGGATAATAGAATTGCAGAGGCTGAGAAATTAGGTTTTGAAACTATCTATATATCGAAATATGGATTGAAAGGACTGGATACTTCAAAATACAAACTGAAAATACTTTCTTTCTCAAAAATAAATGACGTTTTTACTGACCTTTTTGGTTGACATATTATGGAAGAGTTTTTTGGTTCATTAGGCATTGATAGCGCTACATTTGGATTAGTTGTTGTTCCTATTCTTATTTTTTTTTTGCCAGGATATTAGATGTATCCATCAATACTGTAAGAATTATTTTCGTGATGGGCGGCAAAAAATACATTGCCACTATCCTAGGGTTTTTGGAGTCTCTCATTTGGCTGCTTGCCATCGGTCAGATCTTTAAGCATATGGACAATGTGTATTGCTATATAGCTTACCCGGCTGGCTTTGCAGGAGGTATTTGGGTAGGCATGCTCATAGAAGAGAAAATAGCGCTTGGCAAAGTGATCATAAGAATAATAACTGCTGAAGATCTAACAAAGGTTACTGACTTTCTCAAAGCCAAGGATTTTAGATATTCTATAGTAGAAGCCACCAGTAATGAGGGCCACGAGCAGCTGTTGTTCGCAGTACTTAAAAGAGATCATGTTCCAGAAATGTTAAATGAAATCAAAAACAATCTCCCAAAAGCATTCTACACTATAGAATCTGTGAAAAGTGCGAGTGAAGCAGGGTTGTTAATAGATAAGCCTAGCAGAAGAGGAATTGGAGCATGGTTGACTTCTATAAAAAGAAAGTAGTTAAGAATTTAACTTTCCTTGAAGCCCTCCTGTATGAATAGCAAGAATATTTAAGCCTGGTTTGAACAGATCCTTCCTAACCAAATCATAAATTCCGTACATCATTTTACCAGTGTAAACCTGGTCTAATGGTATCTGATGTCTTCTTTCAAAATCATTTATAAAGGTTAATAACTCTGAGTTGGTCTTAGCATATCCTCCAAAATGATAATCAATATTAATAGACCAGTTTGTGAATTCCTCTGACGAATAATTTTCTAATAGTTTTTGAACTTCATTTTTCAGGAAATCTCCTTTAAGGGCAGAGAATCCTAATATCTGCTGAGTTGAATTAGTAGATGCAATTATGCCTGAAATCGTGCCTCCTGTGCCTACAGAGCAGCACACAACATCATATTGTTTATCCTCATCATTTAAAATTTCCTCACACCCTTTAATGGCCAGGTTGTTTGTTCCTCCTTCTGGCAGCATGTAAAACTCCCCATGCTTAAGCTCCAATGATTCAAGAAAAGATTCATCCTCCTTTTGCCCGTAAGTCTGCCTATCGACAAAAACCAATTGCATGCCTTGCTCTCTGGCAAATGAAAGGGTTTTATTCAAAGGTTTGTCTGCTAGTTCATCTCCTCTAATGATACCAATAGATTTAAAACCACCTTCCTTGGCAGCTGCTGCCGTAGCATAAATGTGATTTGAATAAGCTCCACCAAAAGTTAGAAGAGTATCATGGCCCTGGTTTTTGGCCTCCTGCAAGTTGTACTTAAGTTTCCTCCACTTATTACCAGAAACAGTAGGATGGATTTGGTCTTCTCGCTTGATAAAAACACGAAGCCCTTTATCCTTAAAAAGTTCTTCTTGAATTTCCTGGATAAAGGGCTCCTTGTATATTGTCAACATTTATTTATTCATTTCCATGTAATCAACTGTAACGTTAAGCATTGCTTTTAAGCCTGTCAACATACCTGACTCATCTACATAAAAATCTGGAGTGTGATGATCACCAAGCCTTTCTCCTGGACCCTTATCATCAAGAGGTCTACAACCCACAAAGAAATAAAGCCCTGGCACTTCCTTTTGAAAAAATGAAAAGTCCTCCGCGCCAGTTACGGCATTTACCAGCAAAACATTATTCTCACCTGCAGCCTTAGTCAAAGAAGGTAACATTTTATTGGTTAATGATGGGTCATTATAGGTTATTGGATAACCTATTTTGATATCAACTTCTGCTGTAGCTCCCTGGCTTTCTGCAATTTTTGTAGCCGTACGAATAATATTAGCATGTACTTTTTTCTGCATTTCTGGATCGAGTGTTCTTATTGTCCCTATCATCTCCACTTCCTCAGGAATAATATTGTTTCTGACACCACCACGAATCATACCTACTGACACTACTGCAGCCTCCTTTGTAAGTTCGGTTTGTCTACTCACCACAGTTTGTAGACCATTAATAATTTGGGCAGATGTTACTATTGGATCTACTGCATTCCATGGTGCAGATCCATGAGATTGTTTTCCTTTTACCTTGATTATAAAACGATCAGATGCAGCCATCGTACCCCCAGGCTTGTAAGAAATTTTTCCAGCATGTGTATCTGCATCAATATGAAGACCGAACATGACCTCTACATCCGGATTTTTAAGCACACCCTCTTTCACCATTAATTTTGCTCCACCTTCTTCTCCTTCAGGGGCACCTTCTTCAGCAGGCTGAAAGATAAACTTAACAGTCCCTTTTAAATCTGCCTTCATTTTGGATAATACCTCAGCAGTAGCCATGAGGATTGCAATATGTGTATCATGCCCACAAGCATGCATAACTCCTGTTTCAATATCATTGTAGGTTGATTTTACTTTAGAGGCAAATGGAATAGGTACCCTTTCAGTAACAGGAAGGGCATCAATATCTGCTCTCAAACCGACAACCGGGCCAGGCTTACCTCCCTTCAATATGCCCACCACTCCGGTTTTAGCCACCCCGGTTTGAACTTCTATGCCCAAAGACTTCAGATGTGCTGCTATTTTTTTTGCAGTTTCAAATTCTCGGTTGGAAAGTTCTGGATGCTCATGGAAATCTCGCCTCCACTCTATCATCTTTTGCTCTACTTCCGCTGCCAGCTTATCGGTTTTCTTGTTTAAGGCACTTTGTGAAAATGCACTATAAGCAAATACACAAAGCAATAGGGTTATCGTCTTTTTCATAATTAATTTAGGTCTGGTCAAATTTGAATATAGCTCCTTTTCCTGTATTTTTTAATCTATTACATCGATAGTATGTTTAGATGAATAGAATTCTTTTGCAATCAAATACCAGTGGCTATCATATTGTTTGCATTCAAGAATTGATAATTTCACTCTTGACCAGTAATTTAAAAATTATGAAATGGTATAAAGTCTTTGATTCGGAGGCAGCAGCAGATCAGGCCATTCAGCCTCAAAGTGCCATATTGCTTCAAATAGGAGATAAAAGGCTATGCATGGGCCGGCATAACGATAGCTATTTTGTAACTGATGACAAATGCCCACATAACGGAGAGTCTCTGAGTAAAGGTAAGGTCAACTACCTTGGCGAAATAATCTGCCCATGGCATAATTATAGGTTTAGCCTAAAACACGGATCCGAATGTGAAAATAGAACACATGATTTAACTACCTATTCGGTAGAGATAAGAGAAGATGGTATATTCGTAGGAATATCCGATTAACACAAATAACAGATGATACAACCTTTCCACCTTGCCTTTCCTGTTGATAACCTTGAGGCCGCCAGAGATTTTTATGTAAATGTGATTGGCTGCAAAACAGGAAGAAGCTCCGATCAATGGATCGATTTTGATTTTTTTGGCCATCAGGTGGTTGCGCATTTAGCTCCTAATGAAGTCGGTATAGCTGCAACCAATAAAGTGGATGGTGATGCAGTGCCTGTAAAACATTTCGGTGTTATTTTAGAAATGGATCAATGGGAAGCACTAAGTAAAAAACTCATAGATAAAGGAATTAAATTTATTATCGAGCCACATATACGTTTTAAAGGTCTTTCTGGTGAACAAGCAACCATGTTTTTTTTAGACCCTTGTGGAAATGCCCTTGAGTTTAAAGCATTTAAGGACAAAAGTCAGATTTTTGCTGTTTAGATTAATGATCATAATTAAGTGCTCCTTTGTACGTTCATCTTTCATGAATAAAATCAAATCATTTCTTCTTTTGTTTTATTTCGGCTTGTACACTGTTACAGTTGCTCAGGAAGCTGTTATAAATGAGCGGATTGAATCACTTAATTTCATAGACCAACTACCAGAAGAGATACTATCTACCAAAACGGTTGTTATTGTTAAAACTCTAAACAATCAGCAATCAGGCATTCGACCAGAATGGAAAAGTGTGGCATCAGTTGTTCAAAAAGGTATGGTAAAATCTGGCATTGATGCTGTGGCCTATTATCATTTTGATGATTTGCTTAGTGGATATGAATCCTACCATGCGTTTTTGGATGAATTCGATGAGCGTGATGTTAAGCATGCTGCCTTTCTGTTGACAGATGGTGCCTTTTATAGGTTAATCCTTTTAAAACTCACTGACCGTCAGTTTTTAATCGAGCAAAATCAAAACGCCTGGAAAATAGATGGTAAGGATTTAGCTGCCATGATGGAAGATGTATATCGAAAGGCAGCAAACTCAAAACTTGAAAGTACAAACCTTCTCATAATAGAAACCCCTGAGTTTGGTGAGATGGTGCACGTGATAAAAAAGCGTAGATCGGATTTTTATGATTTAAACTTTGCGTCAGAAACATTAGCCATACCTCAATTTGCAGATAGTAGCGAAATTGCAAAGGTGATGGTCGATTATCCTTATAAATGGAAAATTGTTCCGCTGGGCTCAGATGAAAAGGAACTACGGTCACAAGGTTTACAATACGTACTCTATTATTGTCACTCCACAGTAGAAAGTGTTCGCAGCCTCCTCGAGTATCCTCTTGGGGAAAACCAGTCAGCTTATGTCAGCGAGGTAATTGAAAATGGACAGACCCAAGTTACCACACATACTTTAAACACCAACGTCTACAAGTTTTATGTAAAGCATATCTATTCTCAAAATGTTTTCATTGGTAAAAAGTGGGATCCCGCGAAAAGTTGGCAAGACGCTTTGAAGAACTACATTTTTAATATGCGTCATGAGTTGGTGAGGAATTAAGCAGGAATTCAATTCTTTTTTAAACCAATCCATACCATAAAAGGTACCGGTATTTTTAATGTTTCATCAAAGCCTAACTTCTTGAGTTCTTCTCTTGGGACGTAACCATGCTTCTCAGTAGAGAATTCTTGTATGGCCATGCCTTTGGTTTCTAATAAGCTGTCTAAAGGATAATAGACGCTCTTGGTTTTCATGATGTCTCGCATCAACTTATAGTTTTGAAATGTCTCCTCCTGGTTTATATCATTCCATTCAGGGTTGTCTCTAAAAGCTATTATTTGATTTTGCAAAACATCTTTATACTCCAATGGGTAGCCAAGCATTAATGATTTTAAATTTAATTCGATACTATCTTCGGCTATAGACCAAAGTTCATTTACTAGAGCCAGTTCATCTTTCAGCCATATTTCCTTTTCAGAGTAGAACTGATAATTCATATGATGATACCTAGAAGAGTCCTTATGCTTATAAAAAGCGAGACTACGAGACATTGTATCCGATTCTAGTACAAGTGTAAAATCAACATCACTTTGCCTAATCCCAACTTTACTTAAAATTTCATTTTGATTCTCAGGTAGCTTGTCCTGAACACTTTTAGTATTACACCCGTAAATAATAATACCTGCAAGCAAAAAAGAAGAGTATATAAATATCTGGTTTACAATGAGTTGATATATTTTTTTAAGTTTTGGCACGGCAGTTGTTTTACTGACTATTGTTTAACGACAATAAACCTCGGTTTATTTAAATAGCAGAAGTTATGAAAAATTTAATAGTGTTTCTAAGCCTCGTATCCATTTTCAGTTTATCAAATCTTGAAAAGCCTAATCATACATCCACGTCAACTAGCAATTTGGAAGTAAGTGTAGACGAAACTTATTTACGCATAACTATCGAACGCATGCGCAGGCCAGAAAGGTTTTACAATAAGAAAAATCTAGCATAAAACTAAAAAAGCCCGGATTGGAATAAACCAATACCGGGCCTCAGATTAAACTAGTATATTAATTAAAAAGGGTATTCATTTTTAGCAATTACATAATCTGCAATTCTACGTCTGGCATCTTTAAGGTTCATAGGCTCAATTTTTGTAAATCGCTTCAATCCCATTAACATCATGCGCTGCTCATCACCAGTGGCAAATGAGTTAATAGCTTCTCTACCCGATGAAGCGGCTTTTTCGATAGCTTCATGCAAATAAACTCTCATCATATCAATTTGAGGAGCCAGTGCTTCTTCACCTTTCTGAGCAACTAATTTTTCAACTCTCAACAAGCAGGATTCTGCTACATATCCTTCTATAAGCATGTCAGCCATATTCATTAATATCTCCTGCTCTTCACCAAGTTTCTGCATAAACTTCTGAACCGCAGCTCCGGCTACCATTAAGCCTGCTTTCTTCAGGTTTACTAGTGCTTTTTTCTCCTTAGCAAATAGCTCATCACCATCAGAAGCACCAAAGTCAGGAATAGACATCAACTCTTTTTGAACTGCCATAGCCGGAGACATTAAATCAATGGTTCCTTTCATGGCTCTTTTCATCAACATGTCAATGCAAAGCATTCTGTTGATCTCATTTGTACCTTCAAAAATTCTGTTGATACGCGCATCTCTGTAAGCTCTGTCCATTGGACTTTCAGCAGAGAAACCCATACCTCCATAAATCTGTACTCCTTCATCAGCACAATAGTCAAGCACTTCAGAACCGTGCACTTTAAGGATGGCACATTCGATAGCAAATTCTTCAACTGATTTTAGTCTGGCTTGTGCATTGTCCATTCCGCCTGCAACTAATGTGTCGTAAGCATCATCAATGTTTTGGCCAGCTCTATAATGAGCAGATTCAGAAGCAAATACCTTAGTGGTCATTTGGGCAATCTTGTATTTAATTGCACCAAAGTTTGAAATAGACGTGCCAAACTGCTTACGCTCGTTGGCATAATTAACCGCATTGCTGATAATTCCTTTACTTCCCCCTACTGCAGCAACACCTAATTTTATTCTTCCGATGTTTAAGATGTTAACTGCAATCTTAAATCCATTTTCTCTATCAGAGAGTAAGTTTTCCACCGGCACTTTACAATCATTGAAGAAAATCTGACGGGTAGAAGATCCCTTGATACCCATTTTCTTTTCTTCTTCATTCATAGTGATACCACCGAATGATTTTTCTACAATAAAAGCTGAAAGGTTTTTATCGTCATCAATTTTTGCAAAAACCACATATATATCTGCAAAACCTCCGTTGGTTATCCACATTTTTTGTCCATTGATGACATAGTGTTTTTTGTCATCAGATAATACTGCCTTGGTCTTACCTGAGTTGGCGTCAGAACCTGAATCTGGTTCTGTCAAACAATAAGCAGCTTTCCATTTTCCTGTTGCAAGGTTTGGTAAATACTTTTTCTTTTGATCTTCATTACCATAATACAATATTGGCAATGTACCAATACCAGTGTGAGCAGAAATAGCTACAGCAAAAGAGTGTGCTGCACCAAACACCTCTGCGACAAGCATGGAAGTATTGAAGTTCATACCAAAACCTTCATAAGCTTCAGGTACACTTGTTCCAAGAAGGCCAAGTTCGCCTGCCTTATCTAGCAATGATGGCATAAGGTCCGGATTTTTCATTGAATCAATTTCATCAAGCTTTGGATGAATTTCTTGTTCAATAAAATCATGACAAGTTTGAGCAATCATTTTTTGCTCTTCACTCCATTCTTCAGGAATGAAAATATCATTTGCCGGAGTTTCTTTGATAAGAAATTCTCCGCCTTTGATGCTGGTTTTAGTTGCAGTAGTTTCCATTTTAATATCCTCTAATTTTTTAATCTAAACGTCTTAATTCAATAATTCATAAACTCCGGCTACACCTTGTCCTCCACCAACACAAGCCGTGACCATTCCATATTTTTGCTTTCTTCTTCTCATTTCATCAAAAAGCTGTATAGATAGTTTTGCTCCTGAGCAACCCAGCGGGTGACCCAATGCAATGGCTCCTCCATTAGGGTTTAGTTTATCTTTATCTAAACCAAGCTCTTGAATAACGGCCAGCGATTGAGCAGCAAAAGCTTCATTCAACTCTATCTGGTCAATATCATCTAACTTAAGTCCAGCAATTTTCAATGCTTTTGGAATAGCGGCAACTGGTCCAATACCCATAATTCTTGGCTCAACTCCAGCAGCAGCATAACTTACCATTCTGGCAATCGGCTCAAGCTTTAACTCTTTCACCATTTTCTCAGACATGACCATTACAAATGCAGCTCCATCTGAAGTCTGGCTTGAGTTACCTGCTGTTACTGATCCGCCTTGGGCAAATACCGGTCTCAGTTTACTCAGAGCCTCTACTGTAGTGTTTGGTCTAACGCCTTCATCTGTATCTACCACAAACTCACGTGTTTGCTTTTTCATATTGTCGTCCAGATAGGTCTCCTTAACTGTTATAGGAACAATCTGATCTTTGAACTTACCATCCTTAAGCGCGGCTGTTGCTTTAACATGCGATTGGTAAGAAAATTCATCCTGTGCCTCTCTGGAAATGTTAAACTGACCCGCCACTTGCTCGGCAGTTAAACCCATGCTTGTATAGTAATCTGGGTTTTTTGAAGTGATTTCATAATTTAATGCCGTTTTGTAGCCCATAACAGGGACCATAGACATTGACTCAGTTCCTCCAGCAATAATGCATTCAGCTTGTCCAGCATGAATTCTGGCAGCAGCAATGTTAATAGCTTCTAAACCAGAACCGCAATATCTGTTGATCACCATACCCGGAACTTCAATTGGCAATGACAAAAGGGCAATTATTCTCCCCATTTGCATTCCCTGTTCTGCTTCCTGTACAGCGTTGCCAACTATTAAGTCATCAACACGTTTAGCATCGAAGCCATCAATTGAATTGACCAAGTGTTTAATTACATCAGCAGCAAGGTTATCTGGTCTGGTGAATCTAAACCCACCTCTTCCAGCTTTACCAACCGCTGTTCTAAATCCTTTAACTATATATGCATTCATCTTTTTATTTGTTTAGTATTTAGTAGTCAGACTTTAGTAGTCAGACTTTAGAATCAACTGTTTCTTTTAAACGATATATCATTTTTTGAACTTCTGATATTTTGTCATCAATCATTTGAAAATTGTCTTTATCAGTAAAATTCAAATTTTTAGCTATTGTTAATTGAGTAGCTAATTCAAAACAAGAACCGTAGGCTACTGCTAAAAAGTGAGCAAATTGAGAGGCTGTGCCTCTTCCTGCACCTTCGGCTATGTTTGAAGAAATAGAAACGGCACTTCTTTGCATCTGAGAAATCAAACCAAATCGCTCATCAGAAGGAAAAAGTTTGGTTAATGAATAAACATCAGTTGCTAAATCAACTGCCTTATTCCAAACTTTAAGCTCCTTATAATTGTGCATTTCTAATTACTATTGTCTAACTACTCTATACTTAAAAAGCTAGTTTCTTAATGGCTTACCTGAAGTCAAAATGCTTTGGATTCTTTCAAGCGTTTTCTTTTCACCTGTCAACGACAAGAATGCTTCTCTTTCCAAATCAAGCAGATACTGCTCCGTAACTTCCTGAGGGTATGACAAATCTCCACCACACATCACATATGCGATTTTGTTAGCAATTTTAAGGTCATGCTCTGAGATATAGTTACCCATTTTCATTCCGTTAACCCCTGCCATGAAAAGTGCCATTCCTGTTTTACCCTGAACTTTGATGTTGTTTGCTTGTATTGGCATAGTGTAACCAGCATCAGCCAATTCGATTACCCCAGATTTAGCATCTGCTATCTGACGATCTTTGTTAACACTAATTCTATCCTGAGGTCTCATAATATGCATGCCCCTTGCCTCCTCTGCAGAAGTTGCCACTTTAGCAGTAGCTATATTCATAAACGCATTTTGCAAAGCATTAAGTTCTACATCACCAGTCTCAATGGCGTCAGAAACTCTTTTTGTAAGTTCCTTGGTACCTCCTCCACCTGGAATCAGACCAACACCAACTTCTACCAAACCGATATAAGTTTCAGCAGCAGCTTGAATCATATCTGCGTGAAGCGACATTTCACAACCGCCACCAAGTGTGAGCCCATGAGGTGCAACAACAACTGGAACGGAAGAGTATCGAACACGCATCATGGTGTTTTGGAAATGACGGATCATAAAATCAACCTCATCAAATTCTTGTTCTATGGCATACATAAATACCATACCCAAATTTGCTCCGGCAGAAAACTGAGCACCTTGGTTACCAATAACCAAACCACGATAATCCTTCTCTGCCAGATCAATGGCTTTGTTAATTCCTTCAACTACTTCTCCACCAAGGGTATTCATCTTAGTATGGAACTCAACATTCAACACACCATCTCCTAGATCGAATATGGTTGATCCTGTATTGCTCCAGACCACATTGCTCTTTCTAATATTATCAAGGATAATATAAGACTCAGCCCCAGGAACTGGCTTATATGATTTTGAAGTGATATCGTAATAATGTCTGATACCATCTTTGGCCATATAAAAAGATTTGATGCCTGCTTTCAGCATGTCATAAACCCAATCATTAGGTTTATAACCCATCTCTTCCATTTTAGCTACGGTCTTTTCAACGTCAACAGAATCCCATGTTTCAAATGGTCCCACTTCCCAACCAAAACCTGCACATAATGCATCATCGATTTTGTAAAGTTCATCCGCTATTTCTGGAATTCTATTCGATACATATTTGAACAAAGCATAGAAAGAATCTCTGTAGAATTCTCCAGCTTTATCTTTGCCACTAAACAATGGCTTAAATCTTTCTTTTAAGTTGTCAATTGGCTTGGTAGCCTCAAGAGTACCAAAAGATGCCTTTTGCTTTGGCTCGTATTCTAATGTTTCCAGATTTAAGGTCAGTATCTCTGTTTTGCCTTTGGTATCTTTAGTCTTCTTATAGAAGCCTTGGCCGGTTTTATCGCCAAGCCAGTTGTTTTCCATTAACTTGCCTACAACATCTGGCAATTTAAATGTGTCACGGCCCTCATCATCTGGAAGACCAGCATAAAGCCCATTCGCGACTTTTACCAATGTATCTAAACCAACCACATCAGATGTTCTAAATGTAGCCGACTTGGGACGGCCTATTACCGGACCAGTAAGTTTGTCTACTTGATCTACATTTAAGCCCAACTTTTTCATAGACTCTATTACTTTCAGAATGGCATAGATACCAACCCTGTTTGCAATAAATGCAGGAGTATCCTTAGCCAATACTGTTGTCTTACCAAGGTACAGATCGCCATAATGCATTAAGAAATCTGTGATTTCTGGATCTGTCTTCGGTGTTGGAATAATCTCCAACAACTTCAGATACCTTGGAGGGTTAAAAAAGTGTGTTCCACAAAAATGCTTTTGGAAATCATCACTCCTACCATCAAGCATTAAATGAATAGGAATACCAGAGGTGTTAGATGTAATGAGTGTGCCTGGGGTTCTGTATTTTTCTACTTGTTCAAATACAACCTTTTTAATATCCAGATTTTCTACAACTACTTCTATTACCCAATCATAATCTTTGATTTTGGGCATGTCATCTTCAAAATTTCCTAAAGAAATTCTGCTGGCAAAGCTTTTGTCATAAAGTGGTGCCGGGTTCGATTTAACTGCAGAAGTAAAAGCACTATTTACTATCCTATTTCTAACGACCTTACTTTCTAAAGTAAGTCCCTTAGCTTTTTCATCGTCATTCAGCTCTTTAGGAGCAATGTCCAATAAAAGAACGTTTACACCAATATTGGCAAAGTGACATGCAATACGGGAACCCATGATTCCCGATCCTAATACTGCTACTTTTTTTATACGTCTTGTCATTAGTTTTGATTATTTGCGTTTTCGTAGGTTTTATTATTATCAATGATTTTATTAATGTCGTTGATGACATCAAAAAAAACTTCAAGTTTTGATTGTGGTACTACCTCTCTCACTTTGGTATTGAAAGTAAGTACAGTCTCTCTGGAAACCTCCTTCTTTTGCTTTCCCAGATCCGTTAAAAATATTCGGACAGATCTACCATCCGTTGCATCGGGTTTTCTATATATAAGCCCCTTTTCTTCCATATTTTTTAGAACTCTTGTCAGGCTGCGAGACTCAAGCCCCATAAGCGGTGCAATCTTAGTGGCAGGAGTTCCATCCTTTGAACTAATATTTAACAAGACAAAACCTATTGATGTAGTAATATCCTGTTTAACTGCTTGCTGATTGTACATGCGAGAGATAGCATGCCAAGCAGTTTTAATATTATGATCAATTGTTTCTTCTCTTTTCATTAGTATGTTGTATAACTTTAAATAGGATTCCCTATTTTGAAGGATAACAAATATAGCAAAATATGTTATGCATGCATACTAATTTAAAATTATTTATGAAAGCCTATGGAAAAAGATTAGAAGTTAGTTAAAACTTATCAAAACAGCGATTTTAATTTAAGCAATCGTTTTAACTGTAAAGCTTTCAAAAAGCTAGTTAGAACCTCACATACTAAATACAGCACTTCATGCGGTCAGAAATTCAAAAGAAAACTAAAGGTAGCGAGCAACCACAAGAACTCAATAATTCATTTCTTGCCGAATGCGCGTGGGAGGTTTGTAATCAACTCGGAGGGATATATACGGTTATCAGATCTAAAGTGCCAGAGGTATCTAGTCAGTGGGGAGATCGCTATTGCCTGGTTGGACCATTAGTGGGCCAACAGGTAAATGCAGAAGTTGATGTTATCACTAATCACACAGGCCCTTTGGGTAAGGCTGTTAAAAAATTGAAGGATGATGGTGTTGAAGTGGTTTATGGTACCTGGCTGGTTAGCGGCCGACCAAAAGTTGTACTTATTGATGTTTTATCTACGCTTAAGGACATTGCCTCTATAAAAAGTGATTTTCAAAAATCACATCAAATTGAAATAGCAAATGATGAGCTTCAAGAAAAGGTTTTGGCCTTTGCTCACATTACATCGGTATTCTATACCTATTTGTCAGAAGCATTAGGCAAAACAAAATTAATTGGCCATTTCCATGAATGGATGTCGTCAATACCTATTTTAAAACTTGCAAAAAATAAGGTTGCCGTTAAAACAGTTTTCACCACACACGCAACGGCTCTGGGTCGATACCTTGCCATGAATGATCAGGATTTTTATAATAAGCTAGAGCAATACGACTGGAGCCTTGAAGCACAGAAATATAATATTTTACCCATTGCTCAAATTGAAAGACAGTGCGCCAATGAATCCACAGTTTTTACAACTGTAAGTGACGTTACGGCAAGTGAATGCCAGGCCTTTTATAACAGAAAACCTGATGTCATCACACCTAATGGCCTCAACATTGAACGTTTTGTGGCGTACCATGAAGTACAGAATCTGCATCAAGAGTATAAAGAAGATATTAATGAATTTGTGATAGGCCATTTCTTCCATTCAACTCCTTTTGACCTTGACAATACCTTATACTTTTTTACCTCTGGACGATATGAATTTAGGAATAAAGGGTACGACATTACTTTAGAGGCACTTTCACTTTTAAACAAAAGGCTGAAAAAGGAAAAGTCTGATAAAAATGTGGTGATGTTTTTTATCACCAAAAGGCCAAGTTGGTCTATCAACCCAGTAGTGATGGAGCAGCAGGGCGTTCTTGAAGAGTTCAGAAAAGTATGTCATGCTATACAGGATCAAATTGGTGAACGATTATTTTATGATGCAGCCCAGGAAGAAGAGGATTTTCGAATGCCTGCTTTGAACGATTTTGTAGATGATTACTGGAAGTTGAGATACCGAAGAGTTTTACAATCATGGAAATCTGACCAATGGCCAATAGTGGTAACGCATAATTTAAAAAATGATGATGATGACGAAATCATTCAGTATTTGAGAAAAGCACCTTTAGTCAATAACCCGTTGGACAAAGTAAAAATTGTGTATCACCCTGATTTCATAGATTCTTCAAGTCCTTTATTCGGAATTGATTATAATGAGTTTATTAGGGGTTGCCATTTAGGAATATTTCCTAGTTACTATGAGCCTTGGGGTTATACTCCGCTGGAATGCCTTGCTCAAGGAGTTTCAGCTATTACTTCTGACCTTACCGGTTTTGGAAATTATCTGGGTCAAAATTTTTCTGGTCATGAGCAGTCCGGAGCTTATTTACTGAGAAGACACAAATTGAAGCCAGAACTTGTAGTAAAAGAACTTGCCGAAATGATGTATCAGTTTACCCAATCATCAAGAAAGCAAAGAATTTCAATACGAAACAAAGCTGAAGACCTGGCAGAAAATTTTGATTGGTCTAGGTTAGAAGCACATTATAATACTGCCTATACCCAGGCCATATAAAAAAAGCGACTTGAAGTCGCTTTTTCATTTATTGCTCTATTTCTTCCTTGGCTACCTTTTCTATTTCCTCCATCTTCTTTTTGAGCCTTGCCTTTTCGGCTTTTACCTTCTCCTCAAGTTCCTTAACCTTCTGTTCAGCCTGTGATATCTTTTCCTCCTTAGTTTTTATCACTTCTTCTGATACCGACTTTTCTTCCTTTTCCTTCGCCACTTTCTCTTTCGCTTTTTCAATTTTTTCCTTTGATTCAGCTATTGAAGATTCACCCTCAGAGATCGCTCGTTCAGATTCTGCAATTTGCTCATCGCGTTTTGCCTTTGCTTCAGCTGCACGCTGTTGACCAAATTCCTTTCCTTCAAGCTCCCCTTTATTCTTGCCATAAGCATTGCCTTCGTTTTCCTTTTCTTCCTTCTCCTCTTTATCCTTTTTCTCTTCTTTTACTTCCTTGTCCGCCTGGTCATTATCCTTTTCGGATTTCTCAGGTTTGTCCTTTTTCTCCTTTTCGTCTTTATCCTTTTTCTTCTCTTTATCCTGCTGAGCCTTCTCTTCCTTTTTCTTTTTAGCCTCTTCAGAATTACCCTGCGCATAAACATTACTAAGTCCAACTGTTAAAACAGTCACCAGTACTAGTTGTAATATCCTTTTCATAATTCTAAGTTTTAAATGTCTTCTAATAAACTGTCAATTTCACTGGTTGCCTCGTCTACTTCCATTTGCAGTTCTTTCGTATCCTCTGCAATTTCTTCCGTAGTTTCTTCAACCGCTTTAATTTCAGCCGCAACTTTTTCTTCAGCTGCTTTTTTCTCTTCGGCCGATGGGCCACAAGACATAAACATTGTTGCCAACAATAGAATTGGAATAGTAAATTTTTTCATGGTTATAGGTTTAATCACATAAGTTAAAAATTTTCGGAACTGAAACCAAAACAAAGTATTATCGTATTACCTAAGACTCTAATGTATTAAAGAATTATGCATTCACCCGAATTATTGAAAGGTACCCTACAGACTATTATACTGAAACTATTGGCGGATAATGGTAAAATGTATGGTTATGAAATTACTCAGCGCGTTAAAGAATTGTCTGGTGGAATGCTTACGCTGACAGAAGGTGCCCTCTATCCTACACTTCATAAACTAGAGGCTGAAGGTTTTTTATCAACTGAAAAAATCAGCATGGGCAAGCGGGTTCGAAAGTATTACCTGCTTACACCGAGCGGTAATAACACTGCCGCCCAAAAAATCGAAGACTTTGAGGCTTTTATAATTACCATGTTTAAAGTTTTGCAAATCAATCCACAGTTTGGATGACTCTGTCTGATGAACATATCAACTATATCATAAAGGACATAACCTATCGAGGTATTGTAGATGATGACTTGGGTGACGAACTGGTTGATCACATCTGTACAATAGTTGAGTCCAAAATGGAAGCTGGCCAAAGGTTTATTGAAGCCTATGATGAAACTATTAAAGACTTTGGTAACGACAAGAAGTTAAATAAGCTGCAAAAAAACACTATTGAATTCTCAAACAACAACACTAAAATCATGATCAAGAATTATTTCAAAATAGCATTTAGAAACCTGGTAAAACACAAGTTTTACTCAGCCATCAATATCGCAGGGTTGGCAGCAGGGGTAGCGTGCAGTTTGCTAATTTATCTTTTTGTAGCTAATGAGATGAGCTATGATAAGTTCCATAAAGATGGAGACAGAATATATCGTGTAGTTCGTGAAGGTCGGTTTGGTGAAAATGAATTTAGCTATCCTGTTTCACCAGCACCATTTGCAAATGGATTGATGACTGAAATACCAGAAGTAGAAACCGCTGTAAGATTTAGATCTTACGGCACCTGGCTGGTGAAGACTCCGGAAATGAAAGAAAGTTTTAAGGAGTCGCAGGTTCATTATACTGATTCAACATTCTTTGATCTCTTTTCTTTTCCGGTGCTTGAAGGAGATCCGAAAACAGCACTGACCAGACCAAACACTATTGCAATTAGTAAATCTATAGCCGAGAAATATTTCAAAGGCACTTCACCTATTGGTAAATCACTCGAGCTTGACGGAGAAGATTTGTATGAAGTCACAGCTGTTTATCAGGATGCACCAAAAAACTCACACTTGCAATTCAGAATGTTAATATCACTGGCAACAAGACCCGATGCTCAAAACGAACAATGGCTGAGCAATAACTTTTTCACCTACTTCAGGGTCAAAGAAGGCGTAAACCTGAGTGCACTACAGAAGAAAATACAGTCCTTTTACGAAAGAAAAGCCGAACCTGAACTGATTCAGTATATTGGCTCGACCATGGAACAGTTTAAGGCCAATGGTAATTATGTAAAGCTCAGACTTCAGCCAATGGAAGATATCTATCTCACATCCAATTTTATTTTTGATATCGGTACAATGGGTAATGAGCATACTATTTTGCTCTTTACTATCATCGCGGCATTTATTATCGGTCTGGCTTGTATCAACTTTATGAACTTATCAACTGCTCGCTCTGCTAACAGATCAAAAGAAGTAGGTATTAGAAAAGCTCTTGGTTCAGTAAGAGGTCATTTGATCAGACAGTTTTTATTAGAGTCTATTATCATTAGTATTATTTCGATAATTATAGGTTGTGTTGCCGCTTCGGTATTATTGCCATTGTTCAATCATCTCGCAGAAAAACAATTAACATTTCCCGGCAGTCCTATTTTTTATATAGGCATTTTCTTATTTGCGCTTTTAATAGGCGTGTTGGCGGGCGTATACCCTGCTTTCTTTTTGAGTTCGTTCAGGCCAATCAATACTCTCAAGGGTAAGCTGAGCACCGGAGCTGGTGGCTCAGCTATAAGAAGTGGGCTGGTGATTTTTCAATTCTTTATTAGCATTATATTAATCATTGGTACACTAGCTATTCAAAAGCAACTGGACTTTATTCAAAATAAAAAACTGGGTTTCAACAAAGATCATTTGCTGATGATCAATGACCCATACATGCTTGGTGATAAACGACAGTCATTTAAGGAAGAAGTTGAAAAGCTGACGCCTGTTGTATCTTGTGCCTATAGTGGTTTTATTCCTGTTAATGGATACAACAGAAATGATAATACCTACTGGGAAAAAGGTGTTAGTCCTTCGCAGGATAACACGATAAGTCTTCAGATGTGGGATGTTGATGAAGATTATATTCAGACTTTCGGAATGGAAATTATTGAAGGTCGCAATTTTGATCGCGATCGCGCTTCTGATTCGGTTGCCCTTATTTTTAATGAGGAAGCAATGCGAAAGTTTGGTTTCGAAAAAATTGATGATCAATGGATCCAGACCTATGCCTTCGACCAAACATCTGGAAGTGTTATAAATGATGAGTTTGTAAATTATAAGATCATCGGTGTTGTAGAAAATTTTCATTTCGAATCAATGAAAGAAAATATTGGGCCTGTTGCGCTTCGAATGGGTAGAAGCACAGGTGTACTTTCTGTGCGAATTAATACAGATGATTACCAGGCGTCTTTAAAAATGATTGAAGACAAATGGAATGATTTTGCCAATGGCCTTCCCTTTAACTATACTTTTCTTGACGATCAGTTTAACAAAATGTATAAGTCTGAAACCAAGCTTGGAGAGTTATTTACAATATTTTCAGGCTTAGCAATCTTTATTGGTTGCCTTGGCTTATTTGCTCTTGCTGCTTTTATGGCTGAACAACGCATTAAAGAAATTGGAATTAGAAAAGTACTTGGCGCTTCAGTAAATGAAATTGTATTAATGTTATCAAAACAATTTACAAAACTTGTGCTTTTAGCTTTTATCCTTGCCGTACCAATTTCATGGTGGGCTATCAATTCTTGGTTAGATGGATATGTGTATAGAATCACTTTGGGATTCGAAGTTTTTTTGATCGCAGGACTATCAGCAATTATTGTGGCATTAATTACCGTTGGTTATCAGTCAATAAAAGCTGCCATCAGTAATCCTGTCGATTCACTGAAAAACGAATAGCTTTTTAAAATCCCGATGCGCATTAAGCTTCATCGGGATTTTAATTTTCATTGTTACTTTTCCAGATAGTCTTGCAGTTCTGAAAAGCTAAAGCCTGAATTAGCATTTATCTCAAAGGCTTCAACACCAACGGGCTTAACCCCAAATAGTAAATGACTTTGCCAAATATGTTCTCGGTACCAATTCGGAATATGACCCCAACGATTATCATGCAATTTTCTCTTTAAAAAATCTTCCTTTTCGAGATCTAGATAAATGAATTTATCAATAAGCGATTTCAAGGTTTCATGATGAAAGAGGAAAATCCCCTCAACTATTATGATCTCGTTTTTCGTTGCAGCTTCACGAACAACATCAATAATTTTTACGAAATCTAGAGATGATGGATGCTCCCAGTCAATGACATCCTTGATGTATTTGAAATTTTCGATTTTGGCAGGATAGTCATCAAGACTGATGATTTCCGCATTACCTAGTTTTTCTTTTAAAGAAATTGCTAAAGTCGTTTTGCCAGATCTGCTAACACCTGCAATTCCTATGATCATTCGCTATAAATTTCTGATACTTCTTTGCTGTATTTAGACATGATGTTTTTTCGCTTTAGTTTAAGCGTTGGAGTAAGTTCACCTCCTTCAATTGTCCATATTTCAGGCAATAATTTTAGCTTCTTAATTTTTTCGTATTGCGCAAAATCTGAATTATAGCGATCCTTCTCACGCTCAAATTTTGCAAGCACTTTTTCATTAAGAATTATCTCTTTGTCCGTGGTATAAGTAATGCCCTTTTTATTGCACCAATCTTTTAGCGCATCAAAAGCTGGAACCACCAGCGCAGCTGGAAATTTTTCACTTTCTCCAACAACCATGACCTGTTCGATAAGCACTGATTCTTTGAATTTATTTTCTACAGGCTGAGGCGCGATGTATTTACCACCTGATGTTTTAAACATTTCCTTTTTCCTGTCAGTAATTTTCAAATACCTACCCTCAACAATTTCACCGATATCGCCTGTATGAAACCAGCCATCTTTATCAATGGCTTCGGCCGTTGCGTCTGGCCGTTTGTAATAACCCATCATTATATTCGGCCCTTTGGCCAAAATTTCTCCATCATCGGCTATTTTAACTTCCACTTCTGGTAGCATGGGCCCAACGCATCCGATTCTGACATCTTGAGCATCATCTCTAGTAAAACTAATTCCCGGAGATGTTTCTGTTAAACCATATGCTTCTAGTATATGAATTTGCGCTGCCCAAAAAACGCGTGCTAAACGTGGTTGCAGAGCCGCAGCTCCTGAAACTATAAATTGGACATTACCACCTAATGCCTCACGCCATTTGCTGAAAATTATTTTATTGGCTAGTGCTAATTGTAGCTTGTAGCCCAGGCCATAATTCTGATTAGGTTCAAATTTATCTCCCAGTTTCAACGCCCAAAAGAAAAGGTTCTTTTTTATTCCTGTAAGTTCATAACCCTTGGCCACAATTTTGTCATATACTTTCTCGAGCAAACGAGGCACCGTTGCAAAAAAGTGAGGCTTTACTTCCTTAAGGTTATCGCCAATGGTATCCATGCTTTCGGCATAGTATATCGATATACCCATTTGCATATAAGCATAAGATGCTGTTCTTTCAAAAATATGGCAGAGTGGTAAAAAACTTAATGTTCTGTAACCGCTGCCACTTATTGGAAAGATACTTGCCACAGCCATCGAATTGGATAAAATATTTTTGTGCGAAAGCATCACACCTTTTGGAGTTCCGGTTGTTCCTGATGTATAAATTATTGTTGCAAGGTCTTCATTTGCAATTTCATTTCTAAGATTATCTATTTGCTTAAGGTGTTCGTCACTTGGCTTAACCAGCAAAGTCTCCCAGAATATATTGCCAATATTTTCGAAGCAATAAATACTGAAGTCCTGATCAATAGATTTTTTAGTAATTTCTAGTTTATCATAAAGCTCCTTATCTCCGCAAAAAGTGAGTTTTACTTCAGCATCATTTATTATAAATGCATAATCCTCTGAAGTTGAGTTTGGATACATAGGCACAGAGATCGCACCTATTTGACTTAGTGCTAAATCAGCAAATACCCATTCTGGCTTGTTAAAAGAAACAATGCCTACTTTGTCATTCTTTTTAATGCCCCTATCCAAAAGTCCGGAGCTTAGACTATTAACAATATCTTTGACTTGTTGAGTGCTATATTTTTTCCATTGTCCATTGTGCTTTGCAGCGAAAGCATCTTCAACAGAATCATTCTTTAATTGAAAGTCAAGACATTCGAATAAGCGAGTCATCTCCATAACTAAAAAGTTAAAGAGGTTAATTTAAGAAAATTACTGTTAGCAAACGTTATTTTTTAGTTTACAAGCTGTTCTTGCTTGTCAAAATCTCCACGAAGTTCTCTAAATCTTTTACGGGCTTCAGCCACAAAGACACTTCCAGGATATTTGGTTAGAAAGGTGCGATACAAATCCATAGCTTCCTCCTTTTTGTGAAGCTGCCGGTCAATAATATCAGCTTTTTCGAAAAAAGCATCATCTCCAAGTATGTCGGTGCCGTGATTATCAATTATTCTATCGAGCAGTGAAATTGATTCATCAAAATGACCAAGCTTAGTTTCAATATCTGCTTTTAACCATATCAATTCATCGGTCAAGGAATGGTGATCATATTCTTTCATCATGCTATCGATGGCTGCTGTTGCTTGCTCGGTTTTATTCTGAAAAAGTAGAAGTTCTATTTCTGAATAGCGTCTCATAGCAATTTCTGCAGTATCAAGCGCGGTGTTGTCTTTTATTAATAAACTTAGCGACATAGCGTCATTAGCAATTTCTCTTGTTGTCGCTTCTTTCAAAATATCAAGATGTTCTTCAGCCAGTTGAAAATCTCCTTTATAGTATGAGAGCTTTGCATTTTTAAGCTTTGCAGTATATCCCAGGTTTTCGTCTTTGTTAGATTTTTCAACTTGGGAATAGAGCAATGTAGATTCCCATGGTTCACCAATCAAAAGATAGATATCTCCAAGATCAAGTTTAGATTGAGCCTTAATATCAGGGCTTGCTCTGGGCGTTTCAATAATTTTTTGCAGAATATTTATCGCAGAATCTTTCTCATCTAAATAAAATGCATGTAACAACGCCTTATTACGCAGGGCTTCCAATGTATTTCTTGTAATGCCCAATTCGGCAATGAATTGGTTATAATCATTTATCAGATTTCTAATTTCTCTCTCATCAATTGGATAGGTGTTCCTAACTCTCTTTTCATAAGATCTGATCAAATACATTTTTGACAAAATGTAATTATGCGAGCCCGGATATGTCTTGATTAAATACGTAAATATTTTTATCGCATTATTATAGTCGTCATTATCAAGTGCGATCAATCCAATATTCAAAGTTCTGGATCCTTCAGATTTTAGTCTGCGATCAATGGCCCTGGCCTGAACAAAAGCTCCATAAAAATTTTTCTGCTGAAGATTTACCCATATTAGAAGTTCACCATAAATTTCGCTTTCCGGATTTTGCTGAATTTTATCATAAAGCAGCTTTTCAAGGCTTTCTAATTCATCTGGTTTGGCAAGTAAACTTTGGAGGGTATTTTTTACATAATTCAGATTTGAAGGGTTTTGACTTACATAGTTCAAATACTCCTCTACCATCAAGTCTTTCGAATTCATTATCCTGTAAATATTGGCCATTTCCAAAGAAAAGGAATACGGGCTTTTTAATGCCTTTCGAGACTCCTGAAAAGTCTTAATTGCAAACTGCGTTAATTTTTTATTGACAAAATAGTCAGCCGTAATACTGGTGAGATAAGAGTCGAATTTTATATCGCTTATGATATTATCAAAGTAGTCACTTGCTCTATCCTCACCTTCAGAAGCCAGTAAGAGCAATCCATAGTCAAGTCTATAGTAGAGGTTATCTGGAAACTTTTTTATGAGCCGTTTTATGTACTTACTGGCATCATTAAAATCCTGCGACTCTATGAGTAGAAAATAATAATTGTTGTGGATTAATGGAATGTTTCTAAAATCTTTGGCCAGCTCATCATATAATTTTTTTGCTTTAACATAATCACCCTGGCCATAATATTCATTGGCCAGTTGCACTTCATTACTTTGCTGTGAATAAGCCGGTAAGGCAAGCAAAAATAAGGTGATTATTAATATCAGATATCTTGAGTTATTCACGATGTCTACACAGTAGTTTTAATATATATATTAATTAAATAAATTATTATTAATTATTAGCATGTGGATACGTGGAAAAGAAATTTAAAATTAGTTTGCATTTGATGGGTGTAGAAAAGTGTATACTTTATTTACTCTTTATCCACATTATTAAATTATATAAGTGACTCATAAATAGATGTTTATAGTTTAGTTGGTGATAACTTTGGAAATTTGTGGATAATATTATTTCGTTTAATATTGTTTATAAGTTGGTGTTAACTTGTTAGTTCATAGAAGTTACATGTTCAGTCCTTAATTGTTATAGAGTGATAACGGTGTAAGTGTGAAGAAGTTTGAATTTACCAACAAGTTACTAGCTACTTATCCACACTAAAATTTAATTATGTTAGGACCAAGTTCCCAGTTAGCTCTTATGGTTAGGAGATCTTTTTCTTCTGAATTAAGATAAAAGATAACTGGTTCTGGGTCGCGTTTTTCTAAAATATTTCCAGGATCCCATTCACCATTATGATTGCTGTCAATAAGAACTCTGAGTTTATAATCTCCTGGTGGCACGTTGATAAACGAAAATTTTTTAAGATTTTTCTTACTGTCTACTACCTCGTTGTTTTTATTCAGCAGTTGAACAATATAGGAGGTCTTAGAGGTTTCTACTTCGACAAGCATTATTCCATAAGCATCGGGCTTTGTAAAACTTAATTCTTTCTTCATGATTTTCGCAGTGTCTGCTTCAGGACTAATGAACGTTCCAAAACCAAAGTATAGATGAGGTTTTAGATCTGGTTTGGGAGGCTCTTGTTTTGTGCTATCGCTCGTTAATAAACTGTCAGGTTTAACTAGCTTCTGTTTGGGTGCAGAAGTAGGCGGTTTGGCGGTTTCTGAGGATGACGAAAAGAGACTAGGATCTAATGGCATGTTTATCTCTAGTTTATCTTTTGAATAGTTCCATTGTAGATGACTAGAGTCTGGTCTAATGATAGTCAATGAATCTATATATACATATAATGAATCCGTGTTCAATGTTGCAATAGGTTTACTGAATGTAAGTGAGGATTTAATAATAGGTTCATTAACAAATACCTTTTCTAACGTTGAATTGGCTATAAAGTCTAAAGGACTTCGTGAGGTCTCCTCAAATCTCACAAAAACAGTGTCGATAGAACTGTTGTTGACAGAATCAGTAATATGGATAAATGTCAATAGACTGTCCTGAATGTTCTGAGGGTTGTAAATTCTTAAGGTGCTCTGGTATTCATCAGTGAAAGAGCTGAATATTTCGACTGAGTCTAAAAACTCTAGATTATACGATTTAAGATTTTTATTGTATTTGATTTCGTATGTAGTTCCATTTTGTCGTGCACTGATTTGTTCTATTGGCCTGACATCTAATTTTTGAATTGTAAAGTCCACATTATTGTTGCTACTATCTAAAACTATAGGACTAGAATAGAAACCATAGGATTCTGATTTTACATCAGCGATAAAATTTTTGTTTTTATCCTTAAGGGCAAATAGGTTGTAAGTGGCTGATTTTAGATTTTCTAAAAGGTACTCACCTATTTCATTTGTCTTTGTTACGTATAATGGGGGACCGTTAAAGATGTCAAGAGTATCAGAGGCATCGTAAAGGTAAATACTATAGTCATCTACAAATTGGTTGGTAAGTTGATTATTGATAACACCTGTTATACTAAGCGAATCCAGAAAAGCACCTGTACTAAAAGCTATTTTTAAATTATCAGGTGGATTGCTTTCTGTAATATCTTGCACAGCTTCTCTTATATTAATTGTATATGTGGTGTTTTCCGAGAGAGGTTCAGAAAGTTCAATGATGAGCCTGTCTTTTTTAACATTGACTTCGTACTCCTGCGTTAATCTTGGAGTAATTATGATTTGCTCTTTGGCTGTGTTGGGCTTAATATATTCATTAAACTCGAAAGTGATTGATTGGGTTGAAACGTTAAGTTCTTCATTGGAAGGATTTGAAGTTACGAGTTCAGGTGGGTCTTCATCTCTGGGTCCTCCAGTCGGTGCAGTTTGGTTGGCACACTGTATAGAGGTTATAAATAGGCCTACGTAAAATGCTTGCTTTAATATTCTTCTCATTTTTTGCTAATAATGTAGATCAAGCTCGAGTAATTATTATCATTTGCTTTAGCGTAACTATTTGATTTATAGCCATTTATGAATGAATTAAAGTAATTTGACCTACCTCTTTTATACTTTTCGCTAAGCAAAGAAACATAGAAAGCGTCAAACTTCATTGGTAGGGTATAATCAATTTTAAGACTCATACTTTCCAATAATTGTGCTAGACTTTTTTGTGTGAAATGATACAAGTGTCTTGGCACATCATAAGCGGCCCAATAGCTTTCATACACTTTGGCGTCATAGCTGTCAGGGTTTGGAACAGCAACGATCAACTTACCATTATCTGCTAGTTTAGCGACAAGTAGATTTAAGGTATGTTTTAAATCCGATATGTGTTCCAGTACGTGCCACAAGGTGATGACATTGTACTTTACATCTTTTTTTAATTGATTAATGTCAGTATAAACATTACTCTTTATATTTTCATCGAGATTGGCTCTGGCTGATTCACTGGGTTCGATCCCTGTTATTTGCCAGCCAGCTTTGTTTGCCTGAGTCAGGAAATGCCCCGTTCCACAGCCATAGTCAAGTAGCGTTCCTTTGGTACTAGCTTTATTAATGAGCTTAACTTTTGACTTAAGGGCAATTGATCTTACAGCTTTATAAATGATGCCTATAATATTGGTGGCTGTGTTAGTATGAGAAATGTACTCTTCTGACTCATAATATCTACCAAGGTGTTTAGCTGTTGGTCTTGGATTCGTAAATAGCAAGGTGCAATTGTCACACATTACTATTTCAAATTCCTCTTGAGTTACAGTGAAATCTTTACACTTTATGTATGAGTGGTATGATTGATGCCCACATGATGGGCAGCTTTCAAGAGTTTCTAGCATTTTTATTTTGATAAATATACCATTAGAATAGAAATATCAGATGGTGATACACCGCTGATTCTACTGGCTTGTCCGATTGTACTGGGTTTAATGTGTATAAGCTTCTGTCTGCCTTCCGATGAAAGCGCTTTGATTTCGTTATAGTCAAAGTTGTTTCTGATCTTTTTGTCCTCCAATGACTCCATCTTTTCTGCAAGTAGGCGTTCCTTTTCAATGTAGGTTTCGTACTTAACAGCTATCTCTGCTTGTTGTAAGATGTCATTATCATACTTAGATAAGTAAGAGTTGAGTTCTGGGTTGAGCTCTTTAAGGTGTTGAATATTAACTTCAGGTCGTTTTAAAATATTAATTACGGGAACCCTCTGCTTTAATGTGGCGGTATTTAAATCTTGCAATACGTCATTAGAAACGGAGGGTTCTACGCGCTTTTGGTGGAGGTCATTTAGAAGAGCATCTAGTGCATTCTTTTTATCGAATACATTGTTCAGTCTGTTATCATCAGCAAGACCGAGACTGTGCCCTTTTTCTGTTAATCTGATATCGGCATTATCCTGCCTTAATAGTATTCTGAACTCAGCTCTTGACGTAAACATTCTGTAAGGTTCATCTGTACCTTTGTTAATTAGGTCATCTATTAGTACACCTATATATGCCTCAGATCTTTTAAGAGTAAATGGTTCTTTGCCATGCACTTTATTATGAGCATTAATGCCGGCCATTAGACCTTGACATGCGGCTTCTTCATAACCTGTGGTACCATTGATTTGTCCAGCAAAGTACAGGTTTTCAATCAACTTGGTTTCTAAAGTCAGGCTTAGTTGTGTCGGTGGAAAGTAGTCGTATTCAATAGCATAGCCAGGTCTGAACATCTTAACATTCTCAAAGCCGGGTATCTTTTTCAATGATTCGTATTGTACATCTTCAGGTAAAGAGGTAGAAAAGCCATTGACATATATCTCTACGGTGTTCCAGCCTTCAGGCTCAACGAAAATCTGATGACGTTCTCTTTCAGCAAACCTGTTTATTTTATCTTCAATAGAAGGGCAATACCTTGGGCCTATTCCCTGAATCCTGCCATTAAACATTGGCGACTTGTCAAAACCAGTTTGAAGTGTTTCATGTACTTCATTATTGGTATAGGTTATATAACAACTCCTCTGCTCAGATAATGGTTTGGTATCTGTATAGGAGAATTTACCTGGTTTCTCGTCACCTTTCTGTTCTTCCATTTTGGTATAATCCAGGCTTCTGCTGTCTACTCTTGGAGGAGTTCCTGTCTTCATTCTTCCTGCTTCAAAGCCTAGTTTAGTCAACTGTTCAGTAATTCCCTTTGCCGCTCTTTCGCCTGTTCTACCACCTCCAAATTGCTTTTCACCTATATGAATGATTCCGTTTAGGAATGTTCCATTAGTTAGAACAACTGACTTTGCCTTTATTTCCAGGCCTAAAGAAGTAGTAATACCTACAACCTTATTGTTTTCAACAAGTATTCCAGTAGCCATTTCTTGCCAAAAGTCTACATTAGGTGTTCTTTCAAGAGCTAATCTCCACTCTTCGGCAAACTTCATTCTGTCATTTTGTGTACGGGGACTCCACATGGCAGGCCCTTTTGACATATTAAGCATGCGAAACTGTATCATGGATAAATCTGAGATTATTCCAGACATACCTCCCAATGCATCTATTTCTCTTACAATTTGCCCTTTGGCAATTCCACCCATAGCTGGATTGCAGGACATTTGGGCAATGGTGTTCATGTTCATTGTTACCAATAGAACTTTTGAACCCATTTTAGCAGCGGCATGAGCGGCTTCACATCCGGCATGTCCTGCTCCTACTACTATCACATCGTATTCTGAAAACATTATTTTCTTAAGTGTTTCACGTGGAACATTAACAGTTCTTATAAAACTTGTGTTCCACGTGGAACAGTTTCTTTTAAAGTTTGGGGAGCAAAGATAAACAAGCTTCTTCTTTTTTTCGCATCATGGCCTTTTCCTCTTCTGTTTTGTCATTATAGCCAAGGAGATGTAATAACCCATGAGCTATTACTCTGTGCAACTCTTCCTGGAAACTAATGGCCATTGATTGAGAATTCTCTTTAATTCGATCGATACTGATGAATATATCTCCTTCTATTTCCTCTTCACTTTCTGAATTGTCGAAGGTTATAATATCTGTGTAGGTATCATGATCAAGATAATCTACATTCATTTGATACAGATACTCATCAGAACAAAAGATATAGTTTAATTCAACTAAGGTGTGATTCTCAACAGTAATGACATCATTTAACCACTTTGTTATTTGAGAAGAGTGCTCTGGTTTAAAGTCAATGTCCTCTTCAAAGAAGTGAATGTGACTCATTAATTTATGTAGAAATTTAAGGAAACAGTTTTTCCTTCATCAAGAAATGAAACTTCATCAGACAAATGCTTCATTAAAAAGATTCCTCTTCCTCCTGGCTTCTCAAGATTTTCAGGAGCTGTGGGGTCTGGCAAATTTTGAAAATCAAAGCCATTGCCCTCATCCTGGATAAGAAAGGTGATCATACTGTCCTCTAAACCAAGAGATAATTTCACATTTTTATCCTTGTCGCCTTTGTTACCATGCTTGATGGCATTGTTTACTGCCTCCGTAACAGCAATCATAATATTGCCATAAATGTCATCATCAAGCTGAAACTTTTCTTTGGCATTATCTATAAAGCTTTCGATCATTCGGATATTCTCCGTAAGTGATGGAATTTCTATTTTGATACTTTTCATTCTGATTGCTTGTTATTCAATTCACCGATTCGCCTAAAATACTCATTAATTTCGTTTTTGTAATAAGGATATAGTTTTGGTGGAATAGTTTTTAATAGCTCTATTTCTTGCTCCTTAAGTTTAAAATATTCTTCGAAAGCACGAGGCACTGCTTTCTCATAATCTTTGGCCGTTTCAGCTTTTCTTTCTTCGTCCAGATCTCTTTCTCTTAAGGCATCTTCAGCTTCAAGAAGCCTGGTCAATATCTCTTTCTGTCGCAGAATTGTCTCGGTTGTCAGTCGCTTATTTACTAAATCACTTTCAGTTTCTTCCATTTTCTTAGGAAGACCTTGTCCAGGCATTTTACCGTTATCATTCTGTCCGGCTTTATCTTGTGCTTCTTTTAGTGCTTGTCTTATTCTTTCCTGTTCAGCAGCCAATTTTGCAAGCTCTTCAGAGAGTTCTCTTCCTGATTTACCACTTTCTTTAAGCTCTTCAATCTTGCCATTAAGCTGATGTTGTAGTTCACTCAGGCTCGGTGTCTTTTGGTTTCCCTTCTTTTTCTGAGGTTTCCCCATAGCATCGGCCATAGCAGATTGCATTTGCTGTAGGACATCATCAAGCAAAAGCGCCAAATTATTAATGGATGTCATGGCAAACTGTTGCTCTGATACAGCTATAGGTTTCTTTCGTTCCTTAATAGCCTCTACAGATTTATCCATGTGCTCATTCATGGATGTTACCTCACGAGTTACAAAAGAAGCGATTTGAAACACACGATTAGCCAATGCAAGCAAACTGTCCTGAACAATTTGCGAATCGTCTTTTAGCTTCAACTGCTTTTGGGAAAGTTCAATGAATCGAGGATCACTTTGCTTAACACCTGTAAATTCATTCATCAGATTCTCCTGCTCGAAAGAAAGTCTTAAGAGGTTGTAAACAATTGCTCTCAGGTCATCCAGGTTTTCTTGCATGGCATCCATCTCCATACTGCTTTGCATTTGAGATAATTTCTGCTCCATTTGCTTCATGGCATCTCGAGCTTTTTTCTGACTTTCTTTAGATTTTTGTCTTTGATTGTTTTCAAGATTCTCTTTGCTCTCTTGTTGGTTTTCTTCAACAGATTCTTGTTCTTCTTGTGTATTTGGTAAAGATTCTGGATTTTTCAGCGATTGATTATGCTCATTTAGCTTTTCCAAATCCTCTTGCAATTCTTTAAATTCTTCTTGCAATTCTTCCTGATTTTCTTTCAATACATCAGAATCCTTACTTTTTAAATTATTTTCTTCATATTGATTTTTTTCTTCTTGTTCCTCGAGAGTGCTGGATTTTTCAGTTCCCTCACCCTTCTGCTTGTCTGTTTCACGTATAAGGCGTTCCTGATCAGTGATTTGTTCCTTAAGTTCGTTGAGTGCTTCGTTCAACTCGAACTCAAATTTCATTCTTTTGAATAATTCCAAAGTTCTTTCCAACTCTTGCTCAAGGTTGGTTTCTTTATTATTGATTTTATCCAGTAACTCCTGGATGTCTTCTACATCTTGATTTTGCTCAAGAAGCTGTTTCAGTTCTTCATAAAGTTTTTTGGTTTCATCATCTAACAGCTCGTCCATTAATTCTTGCAACTTTTGGACACGCTCTTTTATTTTTTCATCCTGCTGGGAGAACTTTTCTCTTTTGATGCTATTATTTCTATTCTGCTCTTTGAGTTCTTCGATAGCTTCGTTCAGAGCTTCGCGCTGCTTTAACAAATCTTTGATTTGCTTATCGTCCTGCCAGTTGAGTTCCTTTTTCCCTTTAATTCTTTTTTCGGCTTCCTCGAGCTGCTCTTTTAATTCTTTAGCATCTTGTAGGGTCTTATCAATTTTGCTTTCAGTTTGTTGGGCGACTTTGTCAATGTTGTCCTTAATTTCCTTTTTATTAGGTAACTCAAACTTGTAGGTGGCAGTCTTGGTTGATTTTCGTCCATTGACACCATCATTGTCCCATACCTGAAGATAATAGCTCAACTTGCCGGTATCAGTGAGCAGAGAGTCTAAAACCCAGTTGTAAAAATAGCGCTGACTTGTTTGACCATTTAATATTGGAATGTTGATGGATTGGTAGTTTTCATTATCAAAACTATAAAATAACTTTAGCTGTGTCAGGCCATAGTCATCAAGAACATTACCTGCGAAGCTAATTTGACTATATAGTGTAGTGTCAGGATAGACTTCGCTAATGATCTTGGGGAACTCGTCTTTTATAACATCAATATTGTAGATAATAGGATCTTTGTTAAGGCTATGATCATTAGAAAGTTTCAACTGATATTTATCAGATGACTTCATGATTTTATCATACTCAAATATTTGATTGTCAGATAGTTCCATTGGTATTTCTTCAGAACTCTTTGAATCAAACTGTATAAATGCCTGCTTGGCTTCAAGTGTATTTAACTGCCATTTGATATTTGTCCCTTCTGGTACTATTGCATTGCCAATATTAGAGATTCGCTCTGTTTTTTTATTTAGATATTTCGGGTATTCGAAATATAGATTGAAGTTTCTTAAATCAGGCCTTTGGAAGACGTTGACTTTATAGGTTGCTGATTGGAAGCCTGAAGCCTCAAACTTTATAGATTTAGTATTCTGAATTTTGTTGAATGTATAGGTAAACAAGTCATTGCTCACGGATGCCATTTTAAACTTTCGGCCATCATTATTTATATATACATTATCTGGCAAGGAAGTGCCTTCTATTTTAAGGCTTATGGTAAAGTCTTCGTTTTTAAAGGCCTTTTTTGATTCGTTGAGAAAATTAAAATCAAATGGAGCTTGGGGAATAAAATCTTTATTGAACTGAGTTATTCTTGAAGTACTCGTCAATATCATTTTAGGATTAAAAAGTATTATAGCAGCAATTAATGCAAGAGGTACCAGCAGCCATGGCAAGAATTTGTTGTTTGCCTTTAGTTCTATGGCCTGATCATAACTGATGGGTGGAAGAGCCTCCATTTTCTGATTTATACCTGCGTTAACAAAGTAAGAATCACCGGATTTACTTTTTAACTGTATGATATTGAGAAGCTTATCTTTTATTTCTGGAAAATAATTGCCAATCTGTCGAGCAGCAATTTCGTTATTCATTGCCTTGTCGATGTTCGCAACTTTATAGCCTGGTATTATAACAAACCTACCAAGTAGATAGATAGATGTGATTACAAATGAAAAGAATAGAAAGGACCTGATATTAATGCCAAACTGAAATGTGTACTCCAGATAGTTAAAGATTAAAAATAATCCAAGCAGTATTGCAGTACTAATTATTAAACCCTTAAGCAAAAGGTTTAAAAAGTACTTACGCTTGTAGGCACTTAGCTGTTTGAATAATATTTTTTCCTTGTCACTCATTCAGTAGTCTCTGATACAGCTATTACGTAGTTGATGATACTCAAGTTTATGTTGCTATCCTATGAATCTTCCATTAGTGGCATTTCCGTCTGAAAATATTCAATAACATGCATCTTTAATAACTTTTCCTGTTCTAGAAGATCAAAATGAGGCAATGTTTTTACTAATTTCCAATGTGGCCAACCTTCTTCATCTAATCCCTCTAACTCATAAAAACCAGAAAGACTGAGCACCTTACAAATAGCGATGTGCATAAGATCTTGCTTTTCTTCTTTGTCAAAAGAATGCTTGCCCTTACCCAATTCTTGCACACCAATTAGAAAAAGGATAGCATTGAGGTCTTTTGGCCTTTTGCCTATTACTTTTTGTAATGAAAGCCTCAATGCCTGCCACTTACGTTCTAAATCAAGATCTTTTTTTATCATTTAGCTTCATTAAGGCTATCCCAGTATTCGGTAGCTCTTCTTAGATGTGGAATAACAATAGTACCGCCAATAAGGTTTGCAATAGCAAAGGCCTCGAAAACTTCTTTTTCACTCAGCCCTAGTTCATGGCATTTACCCAAGTGGTATCTAACACAGTCATCGCACCGCAGGACCATAGAGCACGACAGGCCTAGAAGTTCCTTAGTTTTTACGTCAAGTGCTCCTTCGGCAAATGCGTTTGTATCAAGGTTATAAATCCTTTTAATTACTTTATTATCAGCATTTAAAATGCGCTCATTCATTTTGGCGCGATAATCATTAAATTCGGAAACAGCACTCATATTTTATATATTAAGACATTCAACAAATATATCTAATCAATGACAATGATTGATGATTTCGTTTCGCTCTTCTTCCCAAGATATTGCCTTGGGTGTTCTGGATCATTAGCAAAAGATGAACAACAGGTTTGTATTCATTGTTTGACCAACATTCCGAAGACTAAGAGCCATGAAGAGGAAACTAATTTTGTTGCTCAAAAATTCTATGGAAAAATAAAATTTGATCATGCTTTGGCGTTTTTCACATTCCAGCAAGAAGGAATAGTTCAAAAGCTGCTGCATCAAATAAAATATAACAATCAGCCGCAGTTGGCTTTTGAGTTAGGTGAAAGGTATGCCATTGAACTTAGTAAGAGATTTGAACCTATACCATTTGACCTGATTATACCTGTACCGCTCCATTTTAAGAAAAGAAAGATTAGAGGTTATAACCAAAGTGAGATGTTTGCCGATGGGCTGGCATCAAGATGGAATATTCCTGTCAAAGCGATGGCCCTTGAAAGAAAGATATTTACTACTACTCAAACTTCTAAAACCAGAATTGAAAGATGGAAGAATGTTGAAAGCATATTTACAATAAAAGATGATTCGGTGTTAGACCAACATATTTTGTTAGTTGATGATGTAATTACAACGGGCTCAACTATTGAAGCATGCGCAGCTGCTCTTTTAGAAGGTGGAGCGAAAACACTCTCTGTTGCGGCTATTGCTGCCGCGAAGTAAATTCGTCATATGAAAACTATAATGAAGTTAAACCCTAACGTATTAAAGAGGCATGCTGGTTTATGTCTAATGGCCATCCTTTTTACAAATTGTGTAGCAGTTAGCACTGTAACGGATGTAGATCGTGCTAGTGAGAATGTACGCTTGGAAGATCAAAAGGAACTGATCATAAGTAAAGATAGATTCTATCAAGTTTTAAATTCTGAGACAGAATTAACAGAATCTCATTTTCAAATACCTCAATATGGTACTTTGAAGGCAGGCAAACAGATTGCCTCTTCGGGAAACTTTAGCAATGTTGAAATCATAAATAATTTTATGTTCATACCAATTAGACATGGTGGGGGTTATCCCATAAGCGATCGGTCTATTTGTAATTTGATATGGGATTCAGAGTATAGAGTTAATGCTAAAGGAGAAATGGAGGTTGACCTTATTATTTCCTTTAATAATTCTGATGCAAGACGTGCAATGGTGACAAGAACGGTGAGGTTTGATCTAACCTCTTTAAGACATGTTGATGTGAATTCAATTTCAATTAATTTAAAAGGATATAATAAGTCACTGAAATATAAATACTAATGAAAAGCAGACCTCTTTTAGGAAGTCAAAAGTAACACAACCCCAAATATAAAACCCCGATCAAATTTCATTGACCGGGGCTTCTTTAAAGCTTTTTTTATTAGTAGTTAGAACCAGCTCTAATCATTGCACAACGGAAACCAATTGTTGCAGTTGATGAATCCTGATCTAAGTATCTTCTTGTACCTGGTGACATCCAGTAGGCAACATCTTTCCAAGAACCACCTTTGTAAACTCTTGCTTCATCAGTAATTAATGAAGTAAAGCCTTCAGGGTTGTTTTCAGAATCTGAGTTATAATACTGCTCGCCAGTAAATTCATTTTTAGTTTCATCCATATAACCATCTCTTCTGATAGGGTTAAGGTCATCAAAATCCTGGAATGACATAGGACGGTAAACATCAAGCACCCACTCACTAACATTACCGGCCATGTTATAAAGACCAAAGTCGTTTGGAGGGAACTCATAAATGTAAGATGTGATCAAAGCACCGTCATTTAGTTTACCTGCTATACCAGCGTAGTCACCTCTACCTCTTTTGAAGTTAGCTAAGAAGTAACCCATCTCTTTACCGTAAGGATTTCTTAATGCGTGACCATCCCATGGATATAATCTTTGGTGAGTTTGATTTTCGTCTAACCACTGAGTACCAATAAGTGCCGTTGCAGCATATTCCCACTCAGCTTCAGAAGGTAATCTATAGTTAGGAAGTACAATACCTGATTCTAGAGGAATTCTACCACCAGAAGTTTCAGGAAGTTCTTCACCAGAATCTTCATATAATTTTTGGTTAACAGCTGTTGTTCTCCAATCACCGTAGTTACTAGCCTGAACCCAGCTAACTCCAACAACAGGGAAGTATCTGAACCCAGGGTATCTCAAATAATGATCAACATAAGGGTCATTATATGCTAAACGCGCTTCCCATACTGTAGTATCAGGAAGTGCAGCTATATAAACCTCTCTTGAAGAGTCAGATACATTTAAATAATGTAAATACTCTAACCAGTGAATATTGGCAATTTCAGTTTCGTCCATGTAGAATGAAGCTACTGAAACAGTTCTTTCAATATTATCTCTTCTATTTAGTATATCTTCCTCAAAGGAACCTACGATAGATCTACCACCTTCAATAAAAACAAGATTAGGTCCTTCTGGTTGACCGGCATAAGGCTTTACCTCAAAACCGTTGTTGTCTTCGTCATTATAAGCCAGTCCCGTTGCGGTACTAAGTGCACCTGGGTGAGAACTTGTCGGCCTTCCACCACCTCCACCAAGGAAACAAGAAGTTAACATCATGGAACCACCAACAACCAACAAAGCACTTTTTAATAAGCCTGCAGTTCTTTTCATACTTGTTTAATTATTCAAAAAATTTAAATGCAAACACTAATATAGCGATATATATTAACGTTTGACAAGTTTATTAGGGAGCAAAATAACATTTCTATTTGATAAGTTTTACACAAATAATGAAATTTTACATTCCTACACTAAAAAATCAGTTGTAATAATAACAGATTTTAAGCTAATAACTGAATTTGCAAAGAAATAGTATAT
>NZ_SMLV01000337.1:11072-16497 GCF_009711525.1 Fulvivirga lutimaris | reverse complement strand
TTTTAACAAATCATTAAGTGCTAAACGAATAGTTTTTTATCAAAGTTCACTAAAAACAATTGCTCACTTGCTCGGGTAATGGCAGTATACAGCCAACGGACATACTCTTTATCTATGCTATCCTCCTTAAGGTAACCCTGATCTACAAAAACTATTGGCCACTGCCCACCCTGCGCCTTATGACAAGTGATGGCATATGCAAATTTTACCTGAAGGGCATTTAAATAAGGATCCCTTTTAAGCGCTTCTCGAAATTCCTTTCTCGACATGTCCCCATAATCCTCGCTAACAGCAGCATAAAGTTGCTGGTTCTGTTCGCTGGTCAATGAAGGTGCTTCTGAATACAAAGTATCTAACATCACCATGGCCTCAAAGCTATTATCTACATTGGTATCCAAAAGCCTCAATTGAAGTTTAGCGAATCTAAATCCATACATTTCATCAAATGAAATGATCTTTAATATCTCTACAAAGTCGCCATTAGCAATAAAGTCACCGGCCACCTCATCAGGGGAATGAACATAATTATTTCTCACAACCATCAAGAATTCGCCAGCTTCAATCTCCGATTCATAAAAATGCAGAGAGTTTCTTATATATCTATTATACCCATTGGCTGACTTGTTTGATCTGCAAATAATCATGGTATTCTCAATGCCATAATTATCATAAGCATACCTCAATCCATCTTCCAACCTCTCTCCAGTCATTTTAAAAATATCCGGATACCTGACATTAAATTGAATCTGTTGTTTTTCCTGAGTTAACAGATTTCTAAGGTTAGTGGCATTAAACAAAATGCCAGATTCCCGCTCTTGACGCATCACCTCGGTCAGCATTATCTCCTCCACATCAAGTTTATAATCACTCTTAAGATAGTCTGCATTCAACGCTGGACTCAACAATTGCCCTACAGGTGGTAGCTGAGCATTATCACCAATGAGAATAAGTTTGTTGCTGCTATCTGAAAAAATAAAGCTCAGAAGATCCGATAACAGCCCTGACTTACCAAAGCCTGCCTCTTCACTTATCATCGAAGCCTCATCTACAATGAATACCGTGTTCTTAGCATAGTTTTTCTGCTTCTTAAAAGAAAGTGCATCTCCACCCTGAGCCACCTGTTTATAAATTTTCTTATGAATGGTAAAGGCCATTCGCTTACAGTAGGAAGACATCACCTTGGCGGCCCGGCCTGTAGGCGCGAGCAAAGAAAACTTGTAATTGAATAGTGGCAACACCTGAACCAGCGTGGTAACAATAGTGGTTTTACCTGTACCTGCAAACCCTCTTACCATAAGAACCGGTAAATCTTTGTCTTCAATTAATTGATCTACCTTTTCAAAGAAGTCTAGCTGACCCTGGGTAGGCTCGAAGGGAAACTTTTGAAATAATATTTCGGAAGGTTTGGGCACTATCTTATGTCTTCCGGAAAAATGGTGACCATAGTCGCTGATGCTTTAGCTATTAAAGTTTCTACTCCATCTTTAACAGCCCAAACTTCAGACTCACAAAAATTCATTTTTCTACCTTGCTTCAAGACCCATCCTCTTGAAATGAGCTGCTCCCCCACACCTGGGTTTAAATAAGAGATTTTAATTTCTCCAGTTACTACCTGCTGATCTGACGCTACCAGCGTTACGGCAGCAAAACCCGCGGTAATATCAGCTAGTGTTGCTACCAGACCTCCATGAGCAAAGCCCGCTTGTTGTTTATGGATCTCCTGCAAATCAAGCCTACCTTCCGTCTTACCAACTTCAATAACATCTAGCTGGAAGCCGATATGCTTCATGAAGAATTGTCTATCCAGATGTTTTAGTACTCTATTTTTAAAATCAGGGTTAAATGTTTTCATACAGTAATTCCTTTGGTCGCAAATATAGTAGAACACTGACAACCCACTTTCAACTGAGTGTATTATTCCATATTATTAACAAATGAATGCTGTAAATGAAATTTTTGGTGGTAAGGTTAGGATTAGAGTGTGCGGCATCTGCATTGAGCATAACAGTATTTTGCTTATCAAACATGATAAGCTTGGAGAACTTGGCGAATTATGGGCACCTCCCGGTGGTGGAATCAACTTCAATGAATCTACCGAAGATGCCCTTAAAAGAGAGTTTTATGAGGAAACAGGTTTAAAAATTACCGTTAATAAATTTCTTTGTGTCAATGAATTTCATTCAGGTAACTTGCACGCTATTGAGCTATTTTTCAAAGTCACAAGACAAAAAGGAAGTCTCAAAACGGGCATAGACCCAGAGTTAAAGGCTGATCAGCAGATAATTAAGGAAGTTAAATTTGTGACTTTTGAAGATTTGATAGTTATACCTAATAAAAAAAGGCATAATATCCTGCAAGGAAGTGTAAATGAAGAATATGTATTAAATATGAAAGGCCATTTTAAATTATGGCAATAATTCCATTAATTAGCGGGTATATTATTTATGTTTTACCTCTTAAAAGACTTATTATTGCATTCTAAATTTGTAAGAAATGAACGTTACTAAAATAATCTCTATTGTTCTTTTGGTTCTTAGCCTTGGGTTGGGTTATTACCTTATAAGCAGTGTTAAATCCACTATTGATGACCAAGCGATGATTGCCGAAAGAGAAGGTGCCATCATTGAAAAATTAATGCTAATAAGAGAAGCTGAAGAAGTTTATCTAGAGGTAAATGGAAATTATACCAGCGACTGGGATAAGTTGATTGATTTTATTGAAAATGGTCAATACCCTATCATTCAAAAGAAAGAAAGAGTTGTAACATTAAGTTATGGCGCTGATAGTTCAATTATCACTTATGATACGCTTGATATTATTCCTGCAAAAGAAAGAATATTCAAAACTGCCCATAACGTAAATGCTGCCAACAACGGTACTTTCGTAAGCTTTGCGGTTGCACCTGGAGAAGAAGCTATAAAAGGAGCTCCTGCTTATACATTAGTTCAAAACGGAAAGAATGTAACTCACAAATTCAAAGAGAGCGGAAGAGTAAAAAGTAGAAAAAGATTTACAGCAGGTCAGGAAATTACTAAAGGTGATTTAATGATGTCATTGGAAGAAACCAAATATGATCAGTCAATTGATATAAGCAGACTAGCTTATGTACCTGGTTATGAATATTCAGAAGAAGTTAAATTCGACATTTTTGCTGCTGAAATTGAAAGAAGCAATACGTTGGTTGATGTAGTTGAGGTTAAAAATCCTAAGCCATTCGATCCGACTAGAAGCGAAAATAATGAAGCAAAAAACAAGAAACCTTTAAGGTTTGGTTCTAAAACTGATGTAACTTTATCAGGTAACTGGGAATAAACCATTGAATACAACAACTGCAGGCTATAAGCTAATAAAGAAAATAAAGGACGCTAAGTTTGATGTAGATCAACTTCATCAGTATAATCTACTTCTTCAAGTTGGGGTTCGTGACCTGCAGGTATCCATCATAGATTCAAGTAGCAATAGAACATTGCTACTTGAAGATTATGTGCTACCAAGTGTAAAAACTTACAAAGAGCTACAATCAAATCTGGAAAATCTGTTTGCTGACCACCATCTACTGATGGCAGGTTTCTGGAAAACAGTAAAAGTCAGCATTAAGAATAACAAGTTTTCATTAGTCCCCTCTTCTTTATTTGTTAAAGAAGCCATGGTAGACTACCTGAGACTGAATGCTAAGATCAATACAGAGACAGAAGAGATTCTGTACTACAAACATATAAAATCTGATGCCATCTGTGTTTTTGCCATGAATAAGGTATTGCACAATTGGTTTACAAACCTTTATCCTAATGCAGAGGTTGGATTCATTCATCAGTCAAGCTCTTTGATTGAAGGAGCCATTAACTTTGCCAAAATCAATAAGAAGGATTCTATGTACTTGTACATAGACCGTTTCAAGTTGCACATTGTAACGCTTAGAAATGGACAACTGGAGTATTACAATCAGTTTGGCATCAAACAGTTTAGTGAATACATTAGATACATTATGCTGGTGATGAAGGGTCTTAATAAAAGTCAGCAAAAAAGTGATGTAGTGATTTGGGGTTATATTGGAAAGCAATCGCCTCATTATAATGAATTCTACAAGTTCATCAAGAATATTTCTTTTGGTGACAGACCTGAATATTTGAAGTTCGGTTTTGTTTTTGACGAAGTGCAAGATCACCATTTCTTTGATCTGTACAGCATGCACCTTTGCTCCTAAATTTCTATTATGAAAAAGGTAGCCATTTTTCCAGGCTCATTTGACCCATTTACAAAAGGTCATGAAGATATTGTACTCAGAGGACTTGCTCTTTTTGATGAACTAATCATTGCCATTGGTCATAACAATCAGAAGAATAATAGATACTTTGAGGTAGACAAAATGGTTGGCTATATTGAAGAGACCTTCAAATCCTTTGATAACATTAAGGTTATAGTTTACAACGAGCTTACCGCTGATCTTGCAAAAAAATATGATGCTAAATTTTTACTTAGAGGCCTTAGAAACACCACAGACTTCGAGTATGAAAACAGTATCTCTCAGGTAAACAGGTACCTAAACGAATCATTAGAATCTGTTTTCTTAATTACCTCTCCAAAGTTCGCTTCTATAAGCTCTACCATTATAAGAGAGGTGCACAAATATAAAGGTGATGTGAATGAGTTTTTGCCTTATAAAATTGATTAAGAGGGCACTTCTGTATTAGTACTCTCTTTAGATTTCTCCTTCTCAAAGTACTTGTCAAAAACAAATCTGATGGATTTGTACGAGTCTTCTAAAGCGTGAAAAACTTCTTTTGGAGCCATCCATCTTACTTCTTCAATATCTTCTTCAATTTGGGGCTTCATGTGCTTATCCTTAACCACATCCATTGAGTACCATGTAGTTTTTTTAAGAATCTTCTTGCGCTTCATTGTATATGTGTGCCAGGTAGTACATATCTTTTTATCTAGTTCTACGGACACGCCACACTCTTCTTCCACTTCACGCTTAGCAGCAGCTTTTACATTTTCATTTTTCTCAAGTTTGCCCTTAGGAAGGTCCCATTTCTTGAGTCGATAAATCATCAAAATTTTATCTTTCTTTCTTACCAGCCCACCTGAAGCTTTAATAATCTTAAACTTCTTTTTAAGAAACCTCTTCACCTCTTCATAATCATCTACCGACAAGGTTAGGGATATCAACCCACCCATACTGGTAGTATCCAGCAAGTCTAGTATTTTATCAATTTCATCTGTTTTGGCATGCTTGATCCAGACGCGGTGTAAAAGCTTGGCTTTAGTAATAGGCTCAATCTCCGAGTTTATAACCAAATTAAAATCCCTCTTATCTGGCTTTACCTGCGGGCGAAGTATTTGAACGGGGGTGTCATTGATGAAGAGGTTCATCCAATTTAATCTATCGTTGAGTGACACAAATGAATGTAAAATTTATTTGCGC
>NZ_SMLV01000337.1:8053-10814 GCF_009711525.1 Fulvivirga lutimaris | reverse complement strand
GCAGATATAGCCTCTAAACTTTTAGATATTGAAGCTATTAAATTAAGCATTGAAAAACCTTTTACATGGGCATCAGGTTGGAAATCACCTATCTATTGCGATAACAGACTTTCCTTATCCTACCCCGCTGTGAGAACTACTATAAAGGAGGCTCTGGTAGAAGTGATCAAGTCAAAATATGATAATGTAGAAGCAATCGCTGGTGTAGCTACAGCAGGCATTCCGCAGGGTGCTTTGGTTGCAGAAGCTTTGGATATACCATTCATCTATGTTAGGTCAAAGCCTAAAGGACACGGCATGGAAAATATGATTGAGGGAAAAGTAACTCCAGGCCAAAAAGTAGTGGTAATTGAAGATTTGGTGTCTACAGGGGGCAGCTCATTGAAAGCCGTAGCAGACTTAAGAAACTCAGGTTTTGAAGTACTGGGTATGGCATCCATATTTACTTATGGTTTTGACATAGCCGCTGAAAACTTTAAAGAAGCTAATGTTACTTTAACCAGCCTAAGTAATTACAAACTATTGCTTCAGGAAGCTCTAAAAAGAGGGTACGTTATCGATGCTCAACTTCCTCACCTTGAAAGCTGGAGGTCTAACCCGGCAGCTTGGGGTAAATAGTTAGAACTTCTCCTCTATTCCTAAACCAAAAAGAGCAAAGTCGTACTTTACTGGATCTTTAGGATCAAATTCTCTTAACTTTTCAGTTAACTCGACTGCTGTTAGCCAGTCGGTCTGCTTTCTATTTATAAGGTGAAGCTTTCGTGCTACCCTGTCTACATGCAGATCGCAAGGGCAGATAAGTTCTGAAGGTTTTATTCTTTTCCAGATACCAAAATCCACACCACAATCATCTTGTCGAACCATCCATCTAAGGAACATATTTAATCGCTTGCATGCTGATTTTCGTGCTGGAGTTGCTATGTGTTTTCTTGTTCGCTGAGGAGCATCCGGTAAATCAAAAAACAGGTTATGAAAGTGTTTTAGATTGGCTTCCATTCCGTTGGACTTACCGCCCGGTAAGAAAGCATCTTCTAAAGATTCATGATTTGAATAGTACGCTTTAAGGAAATGAATAAAATACAGTGTGTCAGTGGCATTAAATGTCCGGTGCTTAAAACTTTCAAATCGCTTGAGCTCTGACTCGCTATGATTGAGAATAAACTCATAAGGAGCATTATCCATGGCCGCGAACAGCTCATTGCATTTATTAATAATGGTTATTCTTTGCCCCCAAGCCAAAACTGCTGCAAAAAATCCGGAAATTTCAATATCCTGCTTATTACCAAATTGATGTGGGATAACAATAGGGTCATTCTCTATAAACCTTGGTTGATTGTATTGCTCAACCTTTAAATCTAAAAATCCTTTTAAGTTTAAGGTACTCAAGGAATGTAAGAGACTGTAACTCTGAACCTGGGATCAATGGCGCCTAATCTGTCATAGGCAGCACGAGAAATTTTGATGACCACATTTTGATTCACATCGGTATTAGGTAGTTTTCCGATGACGCGAACAAACACTTCCTGATTGTTCATCTCATTTCTTACTTTCATTATCGTTCCGGGTCTAGCAGAACGATGCAGTGCGAGATATTTTCTATTGCTATCGCCACCAGGTATTTTCTCTGCCAGACCTGCCTCTATAACTTCTTCAAAATTAGTACGGTCACTTTGTTGTACAACATATCGTGTAGTATCTATAGGCAACACATTATCATCTTTTACAACTGGTGAATCAGTATTAACAGGTGGAGGAATAGTGACTACAGTATTATCAACCATAACATCAGGGTTCCCTACTATCAATTCTTGCCCAATACTTATTTCATTAGATTCTAAATCATTCCATTTCTTAATGTCAGATACTTCTACATCATATTTTCTTGAAATGGAAAATAGAGTTTCTGATTGCATTACAACATGAGTCTTGCCTGACCTCGAGACATTGGTTGTCACATTTTGTTCAACCTGCCTGTTCATTTTGTTTATAGTAAGTACCTGCCCGATACTAAGCTCATTACTTGTTAGACCATTCCATTTTTTAATATCTGCTACGCTAACCTCGTAGGTTCTGGAAATAGAAAACAAGGTTTCCTTAGGCTTTACAGTGTGTTTAATGACCTCATTGACAGGTCTACTTCTAGTTATTATAACAGGTTTCTGTTGCGGCTCAGGCTCAATAATTGCTGGCCTTACTACCTCAGGGGCTGGTTTTGCCTCTTGTGTTTCCTTCTCAACAATCGGAATAAGCACAATCATTCCTACCTCAAGGCCAAACTCGGTTGGTGGATTGCTTTCAATGATTTTAAAGATTGGTACATCATATCTTCTGGACAAAGAATATAAGGTTTCACTATCTGCAACCTCGTGCTTAATAAATACTTTACCATCTTTCCTTTCTAAACCAATCGAGTCTTGAGCAAACGTGCCTGAGTAGGCTGAAATCTGAATTGCGCAAAAAATGAGAACTAAAAAATAACGCATATTTCCTTTATAGATAAATAAAAAGTTTCGACTTGTCCTTAACAAAGATAAGCTTGTTATCGGTAACAAAGAAAGTATCTTGACCTACTCCTGAAAGTTCTTCAGCTAATGTCTCTGATAACAAAATATCTTTATTCATACTTACTACTAGCAATTTATTGACCAATTTATCATTTCTAACATAATACGAAATACCAATCCAGCTTTCAGTTTCTAAATATTCTGCTCCAGCCACTATTTCATCTCCATTTAAACCATGGATAAAACGCTTAATAGTA
>NZ_SMLV01000337.1:0-7799 GCF_009711525.1 Fulvivirga lutimaris | reverse complement strand
AAAAACCGGTGACGAAACGCCTTTCCCACTTTCCCTTCCTACAGAAGTACTTACATTGACCAACTCACCCGATTTCAAATCAAATATTTGCACCTCCCCATTATCAGCTACACTGGAAAATGTAACTGAACTGAATGAAACATTATTAATTCCTTCCTTAACCCAGGTTCTTTTAAGGCCTTTCAATTCATAGGCTTCATAGCTCAAAACCTTGGCATTAGCATCGTTGTCATAATTTTTAAAAACTACAACCTCATTTGAGATACAAGCAATTGAAGCCCACCATTTTTCCTCAAGTGCAATTTGTCCCTGAACTTTATTTTGGATGAAGTCATAAATAAAAAAGGATAAGGTCATTTTCTCATCATTTCTTATTTCCAAAACCATTTTACTACCTCCTTCATTCGCAAGTACATTCCAAATCTTACCGTTAAAGGTGTGAGAAAAGTTAAGAGTTAAGTTTCTAGACAATCGCATTAATTATTTAATTTAGACAAAAATACATGGTATGGGTAGGTTAAAAAGTTTTGTGATTATTATTTGTCTGCTTCTTCAGATTTTGGTGACCAATCAGGCCATCAGCCAGGATGAAAAGGCTAAAGTGATGGTAATGGAGATCAAGTCAGAAATTGATCCTAGAACTAATCATTATGTTGATCTTGCTCTCGAACATGCAACAGCCATAGAAGCAGACTATGTCATTATAGAAATGGACACTTATGGTGGTATTGTTACAGACGCCAAAGACATAGTGGAGAACATTCTCGATTTTGAAAAGCCTATTTGGGTATTTATCAATAAAGATGCAGCATCGGCTGGTGCGTTAATTTCCATTGCCTGCGATAGTATTTACATGGCGGCAGGTGCCAATATTGGAGCCGCTACTGTAGTGACACAAGATGGAGCCGCAGCTCCTGATAAGTATCAGTCTTATATGCGTAGCACTATGCGATCTATTGCCGAAGAAAAAGGCCGTAATCCAAAAATTGCAGAAGCAATGGTTGATCAAACCATAGAAATAGACAGCGTAACTAAGGCCGGTCAGGTTATCACTTTTTCAACTTCAGAGGCCATCAAACATGGCTTTTGTGAAGCAAAAGTCTCAAGCATTGAAGAAATTTTAGAACGTAACAAAATTGAAGATTATGAACTTGTAAAATATGAGTTAAGTACTACCGATACCATTATTGAATTCTTTTTAAACCCCTTTATCAGCGGTATTTTAATTATGGTGATCGTTGGAGGTATTTGGTTTGAGCTTCAGACTCCCGGAGTTGGCTTTCCAATAGCGGCCTCTCTAATTGCTCTGGTCTTATACTTTGTACCTTATTACCTCACTGGTCTGGCTGAGAACTGGGAAATTATAGCTTTCTTCCTGGGCCTTATTCTCATCGGCCTCGAGGTCTTTGTCATTCCAGGATTTGGCGTAGCGGGAATATTGGGCATTACGCTTACACTTGGCTCACTCATATTGGTGATGCTAAATAATGATGCCTTTGATTTTACTTTCGTTGAGTTTGATAGTATTCTAATCGCTGTTGTAGTGGCAAGTGTTGGTGTAGTTGGAGGTCTAATACTTCTATTTATGATTGGTGTAAAAATGACAGATTCAAAATTCTTTGCAAGAGTAGCATTGACTGATACCATGAACCGGTCAGAAGGATATACCAGTAGCTTTAATGACAAAACTTTAGTCGGGAAAAGTGGAGTAGCTCATACCGTTTTGAGACCAAGTGGCAAAGTGCTAATTGATGGTGATGTTTATGATGCCTATACCCGAGGAGACTATATTGATAAAGATCAAAAAGTAATAGTAACGAGTGATGAGGGTACTTCACTAAAAGTAAAACTAGAGGCTTGATGAAGATATTAGGTGTAATACCGGCAAGATATGCTTCAACTCGCTTTCCAGCAAAGGCGCTGGCCGACATTGGCGGCAAACCCATGGTCCAGCGTGTATACGAGCAAGCATCAAAGTCCAACCTTTTAAGTAAAGTAGTTATAGCAACAGATCATGATGCTATTGCTGAAGCAGTATCAGGGTTTAATGGCAACTACAGCATGACCAGCCCAGATCACCAAAGTGGTACTGACCGCTGCCAGGAAGTGGTGGAAAAAGAAACCGAATCTTTCGATTATGTAATCAATATTCAAGGTGATGAGCCATTCATAGACCCAAGTCAAATTGACCTTTTGGCAGGCTTATTAGATGGTGATACTGAATTAGGTACATTGGTTAAGAAAATAGATCATATCGATGAGGTGCTAGATTCTAATGTTGTTAAATGTGTTTTCAACGCTCATTCTGAAGCTATGTACTTTAGCAGATCGGCTATACCCCACCTTAGAAACCAGCCCAAGGAAGAATGGCTTAAGCATCATGACTTTTACAAGCACATTGGCATCTATGGTTACAGAATAGATGTGCTAAATAGCATTACTAAACTTCCTGTTTCAGGGTTTGAAAAAGCGGAATCTTTAGAGCAGCTACGATGGCTTGAAAATGGATATAAGATAAAGGTTGCCATCACAGATATTCAATCTTACGGTGTAGACACACCGGCTGATTTAGAAAAGCTAAAAGATTTTTATTAACACAATAATCAACGTATTTTCGCGCTTCAAATGATGTAGGCGTGAGATTTAGATTATTTTTAATCCCATTTTTTCTTTTACCATTAGTACTTCAGGCGCAGTTCACTCCAGGGCTAAATAAAACTTTGGGGCTTGAAATGCATGCCGGATTCATCTATGAGCATAAGCCACAAATCAGCCATTTGATTCAGCATCACCCTGTTGGTTTTAGAATCACTTACGATAAAAAGGTTTATGGGAGCAATAGCTGGGAGCAGCGCTATAACTTCCCAGATCAGGGAATGACCTTTGTTTATATGGATTACAGAAATCCGGCACTGGGTAAAACACTAGCGCTAATTCCGCATATAAATTTCTACCTGCGTGGTAAACGTGAAGCCAAGGGTCAGCTGAACTTTAAAATGGGATTTGGTGCTGGTTACACAACAACTAAATATCATCCTGAAACCAACAACCAGAACAATGTTATTAGTACAGACCTGACCGGTGCAGTGCTCTTTCAGTTTGGATATCAATATAAGCTTAGTGAGAGAATGGCGCTGACTACATCGGTATCGGTAACACACTTTTCAAATGGCTCGATGAAAAAACCTAATTCAGGAATCAATATGTTTTCTAATAATACAGGCTTAACCTATATGATTAAATACAAGCCGACAGCGTACACTTACAGTAACGAGCCAAAGATAGAAACAAAGCCTATTGGAGGTTCAGTAACATTATCTGGAGGGGCTCATGAAAGTATTAAAATAGGAAGCGGAGCAAGACCGTTCTTTGTACTTTCTGGTTTAGTTGATAAACAGTTAAATCATAAAAGCAGGATGGGATTGGTGGTTGAATGGTTCTATTCCGCATCTTTAGAAGATGAGGTTAAATATGATGAAGAGAACAAGGGCAAAGACACTAATAGAATTGGATTGGCACTAAGTCATGAATTAGTGATCAACCAGTATTCTGTTATGATGCAAGCAGGTTATTATATCTATGATCCTTATTATCCATTTCAAAAAATCTATTTACGACTTGGTTTAAGAAGATACATTACTGATAGGTTTTATGCCTCTTGCGGAGTAAAATCTCATAGCGCTAAAGCAGAGGCTATGGAATTTGCAGTGGGTTACAGAATCAAATGAAAAGATTAATTATCATATTGGCCATTATCACACTATTTGGATGTAATAGTGATAATGCTCCTGATTGCTTAAAATCGGCAGGTAGTGAAGCAACTCAGGTCTACGATCTTCCTGAATTTGATAAAATGACCATTAACAATGAGTTTAAGGTCTACCTTACCTATGGAACTGAAAAAAGTGTTTCAGTAACAGCTGGTGAAAATTTATTGAGTGACATATCTCTTGAAGTAATCAATGGTGAGTTAATGGTTCGAAACAATGCTGGTTGTAAATGGGTGAGATCGTATGACTTTCCAATATTAGAAATAACAACTGATGACCTTAATTTAGTCGAAATCATTGGTGGAAGCGAGTTTTATTCTACTAACACATTGCGCTACCCTGCTCTATTTATGAAATCAAAAAACAGTAATGGACTGATTAATTTAGACATTGATATGTTGGATTTCGGAGTAGATGGAAATGAAATCACAAATTATTATATTGAGGGAGTGGTAACAAATCTGAATCTCACATTTTCGTCTGGAGACAGCAGATTTGACGGAGGTGATTTGCTCGTTATAAATGCCAAAGTGATTCACAACGGGTCTAACGATATCATAGTAAATGTTACTGAGTCATTGACCGGTAGTATCGGTTCTACAGGTGACTTAACATATGTTGGACAGGCTCCTCAATTTATAGATGTAAACATAACTAACCGCGGCAGGTTAGTAGATGGAACAAACTAATTATGAACAAGATCACCATTATTTGCGGCACAAACAGAATAGACTCAGTATCCTATCAGATCTCAGTTATTTATCAGCAGCTACTGGCCAAAGCTGGCTGCAATGCAGAAATAATTGACCTCACAGATCTACCTAATGACTTCGCTTTTACTGCGCTCTATGAAAACTCTGGTAAGAATGAGGAATTCAACCACTTCAGGAAATTAATGTCCGATTCTGACAAATTCGTATTTGTGGTTCCGGAATATAACGGTTCTTTTCCTGGCGTATTAAAGACTTTCATAGATGGTCTGGAATATCCTGGCAGCTTCAAAAACAAGAAAAGTGCTTTAGTAGGAATTTCATCAGGTATTCAGGGAGCTGGATTAGCGCTGAGCCACCTTACTGATATTTTTCATTATTGCGGTATGGAAGTGCTCTCACTCAAGCCAAAGCTTTCTCACATCGAAAAGAATTTTAATGGTGAGAAGATTACTAATAAGCTTTATCAACTGTTAATTGAAGAGCAAGTCGAGAAGATACTGGCCTTTTAAAAATCTTATTTAACAGCCTTCACCAGTCTCCACTGATCATCATAGGTAAGTTCATTGGCATCTACCATTTCCCTTACCAGCTCTAGCAATTCTTCTTTATTTGGAGGATTGATAGTATCAACCAACACCTCTACTGGGATAGGCTCTTCTCTGATTATATGATCAATCTGAAGTCTGTATTGTTCCAGATGCTCTACATGACCTGATTTCTTTTGCTGAACGCAAACATCGCAGATACTGCAATGATCATAGGTAGTTTCTCCAAAATAAGCCAACAATTGAGCGGTTCGGCACTGGTGATCATTTGCTAAATATTTGGCTACAGCTTCTATTTTAGATTTAGCATTTTCTTCTCTTTCTTTCAGTCGCTTAACATTCAATGGCAGACTTTCTACAGCAAACCGCTGCTGAACAAATGTTAATTGCGGCTTGTCCTTTTTTTGATTGTAATTAATTATTCCGTGTTTGACTAGCGCATTTAGGGCTTCAATAATCTTTGGCTCAGTAGTTTCAAGTTGTCTGGCCAGCTGGTTCTCAGAGATCTTTAAAAAATTGCTAAAAAGCTCGCCACCATATACTCTTAATATGGTTTTAATTAGTGGATCGAATCTGCCTTGGGCAATTTGGAACTCGTATAAAGCTTTGTTATCAACATTAAAATTAAGCTGCGATGGCTGATGGAAACTTTCATTGAAGAGGATGAGTTCTTCCTCCTCCAGCTTCTTCAACACATAATAAACCTGTAGATGATTCAGCTGATAACTTTCTGAAAATTCATGAATATCAAAATCAAATCGCTGATCAGAACCGCTGCCAACGGCCAGTTTATAATAATTAGCCAAACATTGATAAGTTCTCTTAATTAGTGTCAACTCAGGATATTGCAGCTTCAATTTTTCGTTGAGCTCTTTAACATCTGCATCATTATATAAAATAAGCGCATAAGCCTTTTTCTGATCACGCCCTGCCCTTCCAGCTTCCTGATAGTAAGATTCCAAATCTTGCGTTAAGCTCATGTGAATAACAATACGAACATCAGGTTTGTCTATTCCCATACCAAAGGCATTGGTAGCTACAACCACTCTGGTTTTGTTATTTTGCCACTTTTTCTGCTTGTCCTTTCTATCTTCATAGCTCAACCCAGCATGGTAGAAATCGGCAGAAATTCCATTTTTGTAAAGTAAAGTAGCCAGCTCTTTAGTTGCCTTGCGTGTATTTACATATACAATGGCCGATCCCATTACATTTTTAAGCACCTCTAACAGCTTCCGTTCCTTATCTTCCACCTTCCGAACAGAGTAGCTTAGGTTATCTCTGGCAAAACTTTTTTGAAAAACGTGCTGCTTTTTAAACAGCAATTTTTCCTGAATATCAACCTTTACTTTTTCCGTAGCAGTAGCTGTCAATGCAATAACATTAACATCAGGAATTACTTCTCTGATCTCTGCAATTTCCAGATAGGACGGTCTGAAATCATAACCCCATTGAGAGATACAATGCACTTCATCAATAGCAAGCAGACTAACGGTCATATTCGTCAATCGTGCCCTGAACAAATCAGTTTTTAGGCGCTCTGGAGAAACATATAAAAACTTGAACGATCCATAAACACAGTTATCAAGCTTAATATCAATCTCCTTTGGGCCCATACTGGCATTGATAGCTATGGCCTTGATCCCTCTTTTATTCAGCTGATCCACCTGATCCTGCATAAGTGCTATCAATGGTGTCACTACTATGCAAATGCCTTCGCGCATCATGGCGGGCACCTGAAAGCAGATTGATTTGCCTCCACCTGTTGGTAATAGTGCTAAAACATCATCACCTGCCAAAACAGAATTAACAATATCTTCCTGCCCAGGTCGGAACGCTGCATGCCCCCAATACTGTGATAATATTTCAACTGGTTTAGTCATCAAATTGCTTTCGTTGCAGACTAATATAATCAAAAAAGGCTACCTAAAAGGTAGCCTTCAATTTCTATAGTTTAAGAAGAATTAGTTTGCTGCCTGTAGCAGCTTAACTCCTGTATCTCCTAAATGCTTAGATAAAATCTTTTTGTACTCGATTGTATTGGTATAACCACCATTTGCACTGAAAAACTCTTCCATTAACGGCTGCCAATCACTGTTCATAGGCATTATAAAACCGAACTGTTCTGAGCTCTTATCGCCTACAGGATGTCTTTTTAATGGCTTTCTTCTTGTAACCGCATCTAAATAAAATGCAAGATCAAGGTAAGAGAAAGAATTAGGGTCAGATAGCACCTTGTCTAATGTTTCAGGACTTGAGGCAGCATAAGCTACTTTCATATCAGGGTAGTATTGACTTTTAATATCTAATAGTCTCTTCTCATTCAAAGTTCCTTTTGCGGTGTAAGCTGTTAACCCAGCAAAAGTCTTATTGATATCACTCATTTTTGTAAGTGTTGGTACATTACTCTGAGTAACAAGGATAGCAAAGTTTGTAATCCATGCTGGACTAAACTTAATTTCCTTTTTACGAGCTTCAGTCATGGTGACGTTACCAAGTCCAAATACACCACCATTACTAGCTTTTACTTTATCATACATGCCTCTAAAGCTGCTGCCATCGCCCACAAATTTTGTAGACACTTTAACTCCTTTTTTAGCATTTACATAAGCCACAAAGTCATTCATGATATCCACACAAATTCCAGTTAGCTTCCCCGATCCATCTTTGTATACAAAACCTGGAGTTTCCACGTATGCCAGCGAAATCGTTCCGCTTCCAGCACCTTTTACTTTACTCCAGTTATCCCCGGTATATTGTGAATATCCTACCGA
>NZ_SMLV01000309.1 GCF_009711525.1 Fulvivirga lutimaris | reverse complement strand
TCATATCTCCTTAGGTCTATCATTCTATGACCTTCACTCCACAGTGAGTATCTCCGTTGGTTTAACATCTCATCTATTAAACCAGCTTTATTATTCACAATCGTGGGTTTTGCAGTAGCAATTGGGTCAAGGCCTGCTGCTGTTCTGATCACGTCTAAAGCTGCTTCTGCCTCAGATAAGTTGTCTGTCATAAGGTTTGCTTCAGCATAAATTAAGATCAACTCTTCATTTCTGATTATATCAATCGGAGAGGTTGAAGATGCAAACAACCTAGTTTCATGAGTTCCGCCAACACCACTAAGGGTAGTTGGAGTTTCTCTAGGAGCTGTCTTGTTTGCTACCCTCAAATCACCTGCTTCCGCGTCATTAATGAATCCATTGTTAACAACGATTTGATCTCCATTTTGATTTGGAGCTTTAAAAAGACCGTTTAAAACATCAGCACCCGTATTACTAAAAACCATCTTTGGGCCAACAGTTAGGTCACCGTTAAGATCAAAAAATGAGCTTTGTAATTCTGTTAGCGCATTAGCTCCATTTCCTAAGTATAATTCAACACGAGCAGCTAAAGCTCTGTTAAATTCAAGGAATGTGCTAGGTGTGTCAAAACCTGCAAAACCTGTGGTTAGGTTGAAAGCAAAATCAGCTCCGGCTAGTTGAGTTTCAGCTTCATCAAGTAAGGCTTGGATTCTTGTGAATGCAGCGCTTTTATTTACAATAGGTCCTAAATTATCAGGATCAGCGACATCTATTCGAATACCATTTTCATTTTGAGCATTAATTAGCATCAAAAACTGATGGGCTAACAATGTATTTGCAAATCCTTTGTAGCCATTCTTTTGAGCATCTGTTACAATTGCGTTGTCAGCAGCTTCAAGAAGAATGTTAAGGTTTTTGATAGTTCTATATCTGGAATTCCAAGGACCTGTAGTATAAAAGGTGTTGTTATCCAGCGTGCTTACATTTGTACCTAAAAGGTCAGTTCTATTTCGTGGATCTGCATCAAAAAGATAGAGTTCACGAGCTAACGTGCCTGAGGCAGTTACATATGTTGAGTGATTAGTTCGCATGGCAGCTAAACTACCCGTAACAATGTTATTTAAATCAATGCTAGTAGCTCCAGAAATAATATTGTTAACAGCTGGGCTATTAGGGTTTACTTGCTCATCAATTTCACAACCTGTGACTAGTATCAATGATGCGAATAAGTATTTTATATAATTTTTCATAATACTATATTTTTCGTCAATTAAAATGTTAATGCTACGTGGAAGTAGAATTGTTTTGAGCTTGGGTATGGTGTTACATCCAATCCATTAGAAATTACACCACTTCCATTTACAGATACTTCGGGATCGTATCCCGAGTAGTCAGTTTTAGTCCAGAGGTTTCTTCCAGACACACCGAGTTTCACGTTATTTAACGTATTTCCTAACCCAGCTAATGTAGACTTAGGAATTGTATAATAAAGAGCCACTTCTCTTAATCTCCAATATCCAGCAGGTTCAATGTAAGTATCAGCATACTGAGCACCTCTTTCGTCAATGGCAGGGTTTATACCGCCATCATCGAATAGGAGGTTAGAGAGGTTAAGTACATCTCCACCTTTTTTCCAATGAAGCATAAATGAAAAGTCGAAGTTCTTAAGGAAATGCAACTGATTAAAAAATGACATCTGAAAATCAGGAGCCGAGTTTCCAACAGCTGTTGCTTCACCATCTACGTTTTGAAAAATAGACGTTAGTAAAGATCCTTCCTGGATATAAAATGTTCCTAAACCTAATCCAAAGCCATTTCCTGGTGCAGGGAATGGAGGTACACCTAATCTTGTTAATTCAGATTCATTCTTCCAAAAACTTGTGGTAGAAGTCCACTCTATGTTATTTGATTTAACAGGTCTTGCTGTTAATGCCAGCTCAATACCCGTATTTTTAAGATCAGCGTCATTCAATACCGTAGAGCTAAACCCTGTTGAAGTGGGAATACTCCTGTCAAATAATAGGTCTTTAACCTCTCTACTATAGTAAGTGGCTTCTAAGCTAATTAAACCATTAAGGAAGCCCATATCAACACCAAATTCTAACTCTGAGGATGTTTCAGGAAATAAATTCGGAGTACCCTTTGATGGGTTGATAATTACTCCTGCATTTCCTTCGATGTTGTTTGAGTTAAATACTGTAAAAAGTGAACCGTAAGAAGCTGAACTACCCGTTTCTCCATATGCAGCTCTTATTTTAAGCTGACTGATTTTGTCCATGTTCCAAAAGTCAAATTCATGAATATTGGCAGCTAATGATGCTTTGAAAAAGCTGTAGTATTTGTTAGGGTCGCCATTCAAACTGGACTTATCAGACCTAACACCTATTGTAGCAATAATCTGATCTCTGAAGTTCAACTCTTCCTGGAAGATAATTCCAAACTCTTCCTCATTCTGTCTTATCTGATTAATAGACTGAGTGCCACTTTGGCTTAAGCTCGTTTGACCAGGAATGAGTTGAGTAGCTTGGTTGTAAACAAGATCTCGCTTAAAATTCAAATAAGAGATACCAGCTTGGGTACTTAATCTTATATCACCACCACCAAGAAACTTATCATAAACTAAGAAAGACTGGTAATTAGTATTAGTAAAAGTGTTTTTACCTACACCAATAAAACCGTTGTTTATACCTCTTTGTGCCTGATGTGTTTCAGGAACATAAATAAATGATTCATTGATGAAGAAATCAAGACCACCGTTAAAAGTAAATTTCAGGTAATCATTGTCGCTTTTAATAATATCGTAAGAAGCATTAACTCCTTGTATAAACCTGTTAATCTTGTCATCATTTTTAGCTCTATCTCTAACAAAAAGCATATTACCAAATGATGTAGCATTATCAGGGTAGTTGCCAAATTCATCGGGGTGAAGTTCATTCCAAGGACGAGTGTAAGCAAGGTTGTAACCATAAGACAAGCCTCCTTCATTCTCATTTCCACTAAATCCTCTGTTTGTGAATGTGTTGATATAGTTGGAGTTAGTCGATACTGTAAACTTATCGCTTACTTTATGCTTCAAATTCAGTCTTATCGATTTTCTATTAAAACCAGTGTTTTTTACAATTCCTTCCTCATCTCTTAAAGAACCACCAATGTAGAATGAGGTCTTTTCATTACCCCCAGAGATATTAAGTTTTGTGTTCGTGATTAATCCGGTCTCTCCATAAATTTCATCTTCATAATCATAAACTTTTCCAGCAGCCTGTGCCGCAGTGAATATAGCAGCTTCTGCAGCGCCATAAGTGTCAGTTACTTTTGTTGCATCCCAGTCCCTCATGCCAATGAGTCTTTGTACCTTATTGAAGCCAATATCTTGTCCAATAGTTACTCTGGTCTTCTTATTAGAACCACTTTTTGTTGTAATAATAATAACCCCTGCATTTGCTCTGGTTCCATAAATGGCAGCGGCCGATGCTCCTTTAAGAACTTCAATGTTTTCTATATCATTAGGGTCAAGATCTGCAATTCTGTTTGCCGAATTTTCTTCATTGCCTCTGTTAGCACCTGACGCAAACCTTAATCCTGATGGAATCTCAGCATTACTTATGTAAACACCGTCTACAATGTATAATGGTTGGTTATTTCCTTTAATAGAAGAAATACCTCTAAGTCTAACCCCTGTGCCACCTCCCGGTGCACCAGAACTTGCTACAATGTTTACACCTGTAAGCTTGCCGTATAAAGCTCCATCAAGAGTAGATTGACCAGTAGTACCAGTTAGCTCTTCTCCTGATACAGTACCTACTGCATTGGCTAAGTTTGATCTTTTGACCGTAGATGCTAGACCAGAGATTACAACTTCTTCAAGACTTGTAACATCTTCGGACATCGCAACATTTAGAGTTGCTGAACTAACAACAACTTCTTCAGTAAGAAATCCAATAAAGCTAAAGAGCAAGGTTGCTCCACTATTTACTGAAATGGAATAGTTTCCATCAATATCAGTAATAGTACCTTGACTGGTTCCTTTAATAACAACGTTGACTCCCGCGACAGGGTCGCCAGTAGTATTGTCTGTTACTTTACCAGTAACGTTAAGTTCCTGTGCTTGCATTACCTGAGTTGTCCCCAGAAGAAATAGAAGCACCCAAAAAAGTGAGTAAATTTTCTTCATTTGATTGTTGGTTTAAGTGTTAACTGCCAATATAGTAAATTACGGTAGGCAAACTATATTTTTCTTGCCTAAATATGAGGGGTAAAAAATATTGAAAAGCTAATTATGATCATTTCAATCGTTTTAAATTTTCAGAATGCACAGAACATTATTCTGTATGGCTTTAGTTATCAGGTTCTTATAGTTTTGGAAATCTGGCTTTATTACTTATAAAAATCTAATTAAATCTTTCTAAAGTAAAGAGAATTTGATTTATATATCCTCGGCCAAATAAATTGAGGTGGATTAGAAGTGGGTACAAATTATAGATGTCAATTCTAGCATCTAAACCACCCGATGTGGGGTAGGTTGAAAGATAGGCTTCGTAAAAAGAAGTATCAAAGCCACCAAACAATTTTGTCATAGCCAGATCCACTTCTCTATTACCATAATATACTGCAGGGTCTATAAGCACTGGTCTTCCTTTTTCATCTACCATGACATTGCCACTCCACAAGTCACCATGTAAAAGAGCAGGTGGTCCTATTTCTAAGAGGCTGTCCAGCTGTTTGTATAATTGTTCAAACTTTTTGGAAACCTGTTCATCCATTAAGCCTTTTTCTCTAGCTAATTTAACCTGAGGTTTTAGTCGGTTTGAAATGAAAAACTCGATCCAATCTTCCGATTCTGAATTGTCCTGAAGTAAAGACCCCGCATAGTTATTATGAGATAGGCCATACTTTTTACTTGTGATCTTGTGCTGATGAGCCAAGCCTTCTCCAAGAATTTGCCAATAGTCAATTGACTTGGGTGCGGGTTGAATATTTTCTAACAATAAACAGGAAAACTCATCACCGTCATAATGATCAATAACCTGCGGTATTCGAAGTATACCTTGGTTCAGTAAATTGAGACCTTGGGCTTCTTTGTTAAAGATTTGAGGAAACTCTTTGGCCTTATTCCATTTAATGAAGTAGGAATGGTTTTTTGTGTTGATTGATCCTGTGTAATTAATACATCCTCCACCTACTGTTTGAAATGAGTCAATAGTTCCAATTCTTGTATTCAACCATTGTTGTATTTCATCAGGTAAGTACGCCATCTATTCAAAAATAAATGAATTTGTCATTTCATGTTTAAATCTATTAGTTTGTTCTTTTAACCAAGCTGAAAAATGGAACATAAAGAGGTTTTTCTAACTAATGATGCTGTGATTTTTGGAATCTTAATGATTCTGCTAGCACTAATTTTCAAAACATCAGCCCTCAAAACTCCTTTTTGGAAAAAGTTTTACACTTATATTCCGGTTATTCTACTTTCTTACTTTCTTCCATCATTACTTAATACCTTTGGGTTAGTAGATGCAGAAGCTTCGCAACTTTACTTTGTTGCCTCCAGATTTCTCTTACCAGCCTGTTTGGTGTTACTCACGCTTAGTATTGACCTTAAAGAGATTTTCAAACTTGGACCTAAAGCGCTTATTATGTTTTTTGCAGCCACTATAGGAGTTATAGTTGGCGGACCGTTGGCCATACTCATAATGTCTTACATCAGTCCTGATGCAGTTGGTGGTATTGGACCTGATGCGGTATGGCGAGGCATGTCTACCATTGCGGGAAGCTGGATAGGAGGAGGCGCAAATCAGGCGGCTATGTATGAGGTATTTAAGCCATCGGATGAGCTTTATTCAGTGAGCATTACGGTAGATGTTATTGTTGCTGAAATTTGGATGGCTATTTTATTATTGGGTATTGGGCGTAAAGAGCAGATTAATAAATTTTTTAAGGCTGACAATAGTTCAATAGCCACACTTAGGGACAAAATGGAAGCTTATAGTTTAAGTATTGCCAAAATTCCTAATGTCACTGATCTGATGATGATTTTGGGCATTGGTTTTGGTATAACAGGCTTGGCACATGCTGGTGCCGATTGGATTGCCCCTGCAATTGCTAACGGTATGCCTGAGCTTTCTAAATTTAGCTTAGATAGCAAGTTCTTTTGGATTATTGTGCTGGCAACAACCTTCGGAATTGCTGTTTCATTTACCAAGCTAAGAGAATATGAAGGTGCAGGTGCTTCCAAAATAGGTACTGTATTTATATTCATTTTGGTAGCCACTATTGGTATGAAAATGGACGTGCTTGCCATTTTTGAAAATCCTGGATTCTTTGCGGTAGGATTAATATGGATGGCATTTCATGCAATCATAATGATCGTTGCCGCAAGACTTTCACACGCACCATTTTTCTTTCTTGCAGTTGGTTCTAAAGCTAATATTGGAGGAGCAGCATCAGCGCCAGTGTTGGCAGCAGCTTTTCATCCATCACTAGCTCCAGTAGGCGTACTCTTAGCAGTTATGGGATACGCCTTAGGTACTTACGGAGCCTGGCTTTGTGGCTTGCTTATGCAGATTGCGGCTCAGAATTAACTTTACAGTTTTACCTGCAACGTGGTGTAAAATGATCTGGTTGCTGATGGGATAATACCTGGCCCGGGGTATCCTGTTGCCCTTCTTGTAAAGTACTCCTCATCAAGCAAGTTGTTAATGCCAGCTTCTAATCTAATAAACTTATATCGGTAAGATAATGAAATGTCCATAATACCATAAGATGGAATCTCGCCAATAATACCTTCTCTGCTATCACCTGGTGCTGGGATTTTAGTATTTTCTGCATCAGTATATTGTTGTGAGAGATATGTATACTGAACACTAGCTAATAGGTTTTTATAACCATATTTTAGACCAGTTTTTAAGTTTGCAAGAGGAATGAATTCAACCACTTTTCCTTTCACATTGTTCTCTTCAGACTTTCGGTAGGACGATGAGGTAATAGCCAGATTTACGAATGGATTGAGGCTAAACTTTTGAGTATTCATATCTAAGGAAGATGCTAAATTCCAGTCAAGAAAAACCTCAGTTCCGTATATCAATGCGTCACCAATGTTTTTTCTCACCCTATCACCTTTATTAGGTCCATCTTCTACCAATATTGTTCCTATTCTGTCATTGTAATTGAGTAGAAAACCGCCAACATCAAATGATAAATACTGTTGCCATTTGCCTCTAAAGCCAAAGTCACTAGTAAAACCTCTTTCATCTCTTATGTTAGGATCAATTATAAAAGTAGGGTTCACCACCCTGATGTCACTGAAAGTGACTGACCTGTAATTCTGGGAGATGTTAGCATAAAACTCAATGTTGTCATTGAAGTTGTTGCTTACACCAAGCCCCAACAGTGCAAAAGACCTTTCGAAGCTTCTATTATCTGTGGTGTCTTGCCTGAATATTTCATTACCCGCATTGTTATATCGTACAACAGTATACTTCCCTTCTGAAGCAGTTTTGATGTGCTCAAAACGTACACCTGGAGTAATGGATAAGTTATCATTGACGAAAATGATGTTCTCAGCAAAGAGAGCAATATTCTTATTCGGAAATTCGAAGTTAGACTGGTTTGGGTAGGAGGGGTACTGATCATTTTGTAGTGTGAAATTAGGATCAGTGGCATTAGTGCCTGCTCCCTGAACTGAAGTGTTTTCTGATTTGTAATATTTAGATCCAATAAGAAAAACGGACTTCCTTCTGGCAATTTGATACCTGGTAAGGTATTTAGCTTCAACACCCCAATTGTCAAATTGACCTTTGATGAGGTCTCTAGTAAATGCCGATGGATCATCAATCTCCGTTATAGGATTGCGTTCAGGTCTTTGTGGGTCACCTCTAAAGCCCAGAGCATTACGTTCTGCATTTAGACCGAATAGATTCAGACTAAAGTTTGATGCACTGGAAAGTTTGTGTTCAAATTTAAGGGCGGCTAGTTTCCAGTCTACTTCAAACCAGTTTCTATTTCTAATGCTCACATCAAGTGCTACTTTAAACTGTGTATCTGTAAGACCGCCAGGCTGTTTTGATAAGTATGATAAGTATGTTCCTTCTAATGAAAGCCTTGTTCTATCTGAGAAATTGTAGTTCAACTGGGTAAAAAAATTCTTTGAATCAAACTCAGAATTAGGTCTAAAACCATCACCTTGCTTATAGTTGAAATAGGTGTAATAACTAAACTTGCCAATAGTTCCTGATAAGCTATTGAAGCTCGTAAAAAGATTGAATGACCCTACTGTTTGTCGTGAGGTAAGCTCTATCTTTTTAGTAGGGTCTGGCTTATTTAGTTTGAAGTTTATCAGGCCTCCAAATTGGGTGCCGTATTGCAATGATGCCGCTCCTCTAATTACTTGTATTTCAGATAATGCCTCTGCGGGTGGTGTGTAATAACTCTCAGGATAACCTAGTACATCAGCACTAATATCATAGCCATTTTGTCTGGTATTAAAATTAGCCGTTCTGTTAGGGTCAAGGCCTCTGCCTCCAACATTTAGTTGCAAACCAGCATCATTATTCTCATAAATATTTAGTCCCACTACCTGAGCATAGATCTGCCTCGCATTATTGGCTGCCATATTAGCAACGGCCTGATCTAAAAGAATGATTTCAGATTTTTTGCCCGCATAAATTGATGTGCCTTCTACCGGGTTGAGTCTGCTCAAACTAAAGACTTCTTCTCTCTTTTGGCTAATCACTACCTCTGACAGTTCATTGCTGAATGGCTGAAGTTCAAACTGAGTGATGATATTCTCTTTTATATCAAAATATTGCTCCAATGTGTTATACCCAGAAGCAAAAATTATTAGGGTGTATTTTCCCTTTGATAGGTTTTTAAAAGAGAATTCTCCATTTGAGGAGGTTCTTTGTAATTCACTTGTCTCTTTAATAAAAACCTCAGCATCGGGCAGTGGTTTACTTAATTCTCCATCCAGCACTTTACCCGATAGGGTGAATTGGGCGCTGGCAGAAAATGCAACGCTAGTGAAAAGTAGTATAATACTAAAAGCCTTTAATCTCATCTTCAAATGGTAATAGCCAGTTCTTGGGTTTAAATGAATCACGCTGCTCCGCAAGGTTAACCTTTGGGTCTATATAAGGTTTGCTTCTTCTACCATTGAGAGCAACATAGCTCTCTACATATATTTCTGGATCAGTTTTGCCCTGCGTACTGTAATGTTCTTTCAGGTAATGAGCATACTCTAGAATAAAATCAGGTTGAGTAGCCATTTGCTTTTCTTGAAAAACGGTCAGATGTTCCATATTATCAATATGCAGCGTTTCTCCAGTTTGACTATCAACAACCTTAAATTGTGCTATTCCTGCCTTTTCCATGAGCATAACCCGCCATGAAAATCGAAAGCCTTCTTCAGTCCAGAAGAGCTCTCCAGGGTAGGCAAGATAACGAAAAGGAAAAACCAGCTGAATAAAAAAGAATATTGACAGCAGCCCAAACTTGACTTTTGAAGTCAAAGGTTTGTAAAGCAGAGTGATTCCATTGTTGAATTTCTCCGTACTTGCTTTGAATAATCTTCCTAAATAGTTCAGGAGCTTTTGGTGAACAGAAGCATCGAAGAAAATCAGGGCACTTACAATCATGATATAGGGAAACATGCCAATGGGAAATAAGACCCTGGTAAGCACATGAAAGACAACAACAAGCATAAAGGCAAATAACCTCGTTCGCTTGTATATGAGTAAAAATGGGATTGTGAGGTCATAAAGAGCACCACACCAACTAAAGGCATAAATAATCCAAGGCTTATGTAAAAGATCACCTATCAGAGGTAAATCATATTTTCCCGGTAGCCAGATTTTTAATGGCATTGCATGTACTAGCCATTCTGAATTTAACTTGGCCAGACCTGCATAAAAATAAACAATACATAAAAGCAGCTTTACAACATCAATTGTCCATTTTGGAATGTATTCAAATCTTTTAGTATTATCATTTTTGGCATCTAGAGAGAAATAAACACCTGCTGGAAGAAATATCATTATGAAGCTGAGCAGGCTTATAAAGTAATAATGGTTGAGGTAGGTGGTTTTGTCCATCAACTCTATGTAAGTGAAGCTTAAAAAAAATGTAATAATGGCTAGTTTGTATTTATAGCCCAGAGCAATGCCTATTGTAGATAAAGCACATATGAAGAATAGGAGATAGGTAAACTCTCCCAGGGGCTGTACCCACTCAAAGCCATAATATGTGAAATGGAATTTCGGGTTTATATAGAGCTTGGCTATCCATCCATAGCTCCAAAACCTGACAATGCTGATAAACATCATTAAACCAAACAAAATACGAAAGGCTGCTAATGGTGCAGCCTTCGTTGTTTTGTTGATATAGTTACTGACTATTGTCCGCATCAATCCCCATCAGCATCTACAAAATCTACTTTTATATTCAGCGCTTGAAACATATCAACTTTCATCAGCACTACATTGGTTTGTAAGGCATCATAAGTTGATAGCATTTCCTGATTATTGCTTTCAATTTGTTGTGAAAAACTATTGCTTAAGGTACTTGCCTTACTTAAAGCCAGGTCAAATTGATTATTGATGAGTTTTACAAGGTCTTCAGAAGATCCATTTTCATGAACAAAATTGAGATAGTCATCAAGGCTTTGGCCAGAACTACTTCCATCAAAAAAGTCACCATTGAAGAACGCTCTTACAGCATCTAGTGCAGTGATCAGTAACACCTTAGAAACATCATTTTTGTGATATGCTTCAACATTATCACTAAGAGGAGTATTCGAGAATACTCCTGCCGGTATACCAACCTTACCAGCTCTCAAAAACTTTTCATAATACAGCATGTAATCATTGATAAGCTTATTTACCGAGCTGGTTGCACTAGAGCCATCGTTAGCTATAAATGTTTCACGGTAGCCATTGCTCCAATCCTCCAAAACTGTTTCTGCTAAAGTATTTAACCTTGATGTTAAAGCACTTAGGTATGTTCCATACTGAGGGTTTTGACTGAATTTATCAGCGATTAAAGCATCATCAGAAGCCAGTCCGTTGATTAAATAATCAATGGCAGGAAATCCCTGAGCGACTCTGCTGGAGGGGAGTTCAAGGTTGTAATCACCTGTTAAAATGTTCGACTCAATGGTCTCAGCATTTGTAGGGTATATATTAGTGAAATCTCTCAGCGTAATTGCTTCGGCTTTGCCTATTTCAAACATTGACACCATTTGCCATGAGATGTAGGCTTCAAGCCATGCGGACCTTAACGTTACCAGATCATCAACTGATGATGTTTCATTAAAGGCGACTGTGGCTTCGTTAAGTGCTTTCAAAGAAACCGTGTATGCTTTGTAACCTGGAATTATAATATTATCAGCCCAGTTAATAAGCATTGCACCTCTATCAAAATTATCTGAATTGATCTGTGGCTCATCATCGCCTGAACACGCCCAGAATAAGAGTGCCGACAGTAATATAGTACCAAGTCGTAATGGCTTCATTTATTATTATTATTTAATCTAAATAAAAATATGAGCAAAAGTAATATTAGTTAGCAGCCTGGTCAATAGAAAATTCAAATTTTGCGGCTATTTCATCTGACAATTCATCAAGGGTAGTTGTATTAACATCCCATAATCCATTTGTACCGTCACCCAATAATTTTTCTAACATCGCATTGACTTCATTATGTGTGAAATAGGGTTGATCAGTATTCGGTTGACGGGTAAATTGCAAACTATAGATGAAACCGTATCCTTCAGAGAGTCCGTGAAAAGCCGAACCATATAAAGCACTATTTTCACGATCTTCAGGCAATGCGTTCTTTCCAGACTGGAGATAGTGTACAGCCCTGATGGCAATTACTTCCGATATTTTTTTTCTTATTATCTCAGCCTGCTGATCTCTGGTATTATAATCACCAGCTACTATAGCTGCACGTCCTAACTTAAACGCCTCAAATATCTCGTCTGCAATACCTGCGAAATCATCATCCGCCTCTACACGGCCTATATATTTGTTAAGAAAACTATCATCTGAACCAATAGAGGCGTTTGGGTTAGTCTTGTCAGCCGAGGTTCCATATAGGTAGCCATAGGCCTCATCCCACTTATGTTCCATTGTTGTGTAGTTCTTGCCATCTTCCAACAGCTCACTATCATTGCCTGCTCGATTGTCTGCCTCATCCAGCACAGCAGTTCCAAGGTAGTTGTTTAAAGCCTGATCAGTCATTAGGGCTCCAATTAAAGATTTAGCTACTAGTTGGTTATATTCTAAACCTTTGGCATTAACATACCTTGTTGAGCTTCCATCTGCTATTTGTCCTGCAGTGCCAGGGGCGGCAACGGTATTCTCATTTGGGAAAACCTCATTGACTTGTCCTGATATCCATTCTTCGAAGTCAGCTTTGATGATGCTTGATGTAGAAGCGTTAGTAAAGAAAAGATCTCTGGAAGCAGCTACTTTGCTTTTTATATTTTTGGTTTCTTCGTTTAATGCGGGGTCAGAAAAAGGGTGGGCATCTGAACCGTCAGCTGCTTCATTTCTATACATTTCTAATTGCTCAGCTTCAGTTGTGGAAAAGTCAGACATAGCAGATATCAATTCTTCAGCCATTTGAATTCTTGTGGTCTGTCCTGTAAATGATACAGTACTTTGTCCATTCCTTTCAAATGAGTAGGTATCAGGGTTATTTATTGAAGGGCCATTGT
>NZ_SMLV01000150.1 GCF_009711525.1 Fulvivirga lutimaris | reverse complement strand
TTTTGACCTGGAGTTTGAATAACTACTTAGGTTTAGCTAACCATCCTGAAGTGAGAAAGGCGGATGCTGATGCTGCAGCACAGTGGGGACTAGCTTACCCAATGGGGGCTAGAATGATGTCTGGAAACTCAGTTCACCACATTGAATTAGAAAACCAGCTGGCAGATTTTATTAAGAAGGAATCTGTAATGCTACTTAACTTCGGATATCAGGGTGTTCTTTCTATTATCGATGCTGTTGTTGATAGAAAAGACGTAATCGTTTATGATGCTGAATCTCATGCTTGTATTATTGATGGGTTGAGACTACACATTGGTAAAAGGTTTGTATATCCTCATAACAATATTGAAAATCTTGAGACTCAACTTAAGAGAGCTAAAAGAATTACTGATGAGACAGGTGGTGGTATTTTAGTGATCACTGAAGGTGTATTTGGTATGTCTGGAAATCAGGGTAACCTAAAGGATGTAGTTGCTCTTAAAGAGAAATATGGTTTCAGACTGTTTGTAGATGATGCTCACGGTTTCGGTACAATGGGTAAAACTGGTGCTGGTACGGGTGAGGAACAAGGAGTTCAGGATGAGATAGATCTTTATTTCTCAACTTTCGCAAAATCTATGGCCAGTATTGGTGCTTTTGTAGGTGGTGATGAAAAAATCATTACTTATTTAAGATATACAATGAGATCGCAGATTTACGCGAAATCTTTGCCAATGCCATTGGTTATAGGAGCATTGAAGCGCCTTGAGCTATTAAGAACTAAACCTGAGCTGAAAGACAACTTATGGAAAGTTGTTAATGCTTTACAATCGGGCTTAAGAGAGCATGGTTTCGATTTGGGATCAACTAAATCACCAGTAACTCCAGTATTATTCCATGGTGGATTAGGAGAGGGTGGAAACATGACCGTTGACCTACGAGAGAACTATAATATCTTCTGTTCAATGGTGGTATATCCGGTAGTCCCTAAGGACGTTATTATGCTTCGTTTGATACCGACCGCGGCACATACATTGGAAGATGTAAAAGAAACTATTGATGCTTTTGCAAGCGTAAAATCTAAACTTGACGATGGCGTTTATAGAAGAGAAGAAATAATGGCAATAAATAAGTAAAAAAAGGAAAAAAATGTGCTTAAATGGTTTAATTATAAACATTTTAAGTATATTGGCACCTCAAATTATTAACTGAAAAATTTCAATAACCTTAAAAAATTATCAAGTATGAAAAGATTTGAAGAACTTAAAACTTTAGTTATGGATTTAGAGTCTGACTTCGAAAAATTCTATGACAAAAAAAATAATGCTGCTGGAACTAGAGTAAGAAAAGGAATGCAAGAATTGAAAAATCTTGCTCAAGATATTAGAGTTCAAGTGCAGGACATGAAAAACAAAGCTTAATCTTTTCAGATTAGATACAAAAAAGGTGATCAATTTGATCATCTTTTTTTATGCCCATATTTCAATAAAACAAGCTATAATTTACTCAGAGCTGCTTTTATATCATTTTTAAGCTCGTTTGACGGAGGTAATAAAGGTAGTCTTACATAGTCATCACAAACGCCTTGAAGCTTAAGCACATGCTTAATGCCAACTGGATTGCTCTCAGCATACATTAAAGGGTTAATACTTAACAATTTGAAAGCGGCCTTAGCGGCAGCTTCATAGTTGTTGTTGAAAGCATGCTCCTTCATTTCTTTAAACACATCGCTAAACCCATTAGCCAGTACAGAAATAACACCTTTGGCGCCAATGGTATACAAAGGAACAGTAAGCATATCTTCGCCAGATATTAATAAAAAGTCATTCGGCTTGTTGGCGCTTATGTGCATCGCCTGTTCTAAATTTCCTGAAGCTTCTTTAGTCCCTATAATATTCTTGTGCTTTGCAAGTGCTAGCGTAGTCGCGGCTGTTAGGTTTGATGCGGTCCTACCAGGAACATTATAAAGTATGACAGGAATAGGGGAGTTGTCAGCAATTAATTCAAAATGCTTTGTAATTCCTTCCTGTGATGGCTTATTATAGTACGGTGACACCGATAAAATAGCATCTACTCCACTTAAATCTGTTGTCTTAATGGTTTCGATGACCTGATGGGTATTATTACCGCCAATTCCATAAACTATTGGAAGATTAGCTGCATTGTTCTGTTTGACAAATTTTAGTATTTCTTTCTTCTCATCAGCTGTTGTAGTAGTAGACTCACCTGTAGTACCTTGCACCACATAATAGTCTACACTCTGTTTGGCTGTATGCTGAAGCAATTTTTTTAAACCATCATAATCAATTGAACCATTCTCATTGAATGGCGTCACCAGTGCGACACCGGTGCCATACAATCTGTCAATATTCATTTAAGAAAGAATTTTAGTGTATCTGTACATCTCTTCTACGAGCTTCTTGAGCTGACCCTTGCCGGGCACACGCACCATCATCTCGCAGAATCGTTCGTTTGACTCATCAAATTTGGCAATCCTACATTTGGCCTTGCTCATGGCAAGTACGTTCTGGACTAATAGGTTGCTTTGTTCGTCAATATAAAATAGATAGTCGAAAGACTTATTAGTGAAATTTGTAACGAATTCAGAGTTGAATTTGCCCCAAAATGAAATATCTTTTTCTGTGAAAAAATCGAAGAGAAATTCGTGATTCTCCTTTTTGTGAGGTAAGTAAGCTAGCACATCCACCTTCTTACCATCCTCTTCCAGGCTTTTTACAAACGACTTTATAATCTCATGTTTTTCCCTTGAATCAATGGTGAATACAATACCAACACTACTCACCTTATTATAAGACATGCTTCCACGCGGAATCATATTCTTTTTAAGATGGCCTTTAGCTTTGTATGAAAGTATTCTTTTTGATAACATGTTAAGCACCAATCATTTGTCGGAAATCATCTTCTGAAATTATTTGGACACCTAATTTCTCCGCTTTTTCCTTTTTAGCAGGACCCATTTTGTCGCCTGCCAATAAAAAATCTAATTTACCTGATATGGCTGAAATTACCTTGCCACCATGATTTTTAATTACTTCTTTTATTTCGTCACGGCCATAATTTTCAAATACCCCAGAAACAACAAAGGATTTGTCTGCAAGGCTATTAGATGCCAGGGTTACTTCTTTTTCTTCAATAACAAACTGAA
>NZ_SMLV01000123.1 GCF_009711525.1 Fulvivirga lutimaris | reverse complement strand
ACAGTCATTTTTGGTGTAGTAGGAATGCTAGTAGGATTGACGGCTGCTATCCAGCTGTTTTATCCTATTTTTAATTTCGACCTCCCGTACACCACTTTCGGACGTATTCGTCCGCTACATACCAATGCTATCATTTTTGCATTTGTTGGTAACGCCATGTTCGCTGGCGTGTACTACTCGATGCAGAGGCTTCTTAAAACCAGAATGTTTAGCGATGCGCTAAGCTGGATTAACTTTTGGGGATGGCAATTGATCATTTTGGCAGCAGCCATATCGTTGCCTCTTGGCATGACCACCTCTAAAGAATATGCAGAGTTAGAATGGCCTATTGATATTGCCATTGCCCTTATTTGGGTTGTATTTGGTATCAATATGATTGGAACCATTATTAAGCGTAGGGAGAAGCATATGTATGTGGCCATTTGGTTTTACATAGCCACATTTGTTACAGTTGCTGTTTTACACATTGTTAATTCATTTGAAATACCAGTAAGCTTTATGAAAAGCTACAGCTGGTATGCCGGTGTACAAGATGCTCTTGTTCAATGGTGGTATGGTCATAATGCAGTAGCATTTTTCTTAACTACACCATTTTTGGGTTTGATGTATTACTTCTTGCCTAAAGCAGCAAACAGACCCGTTTACTCTTACAAACTATCAATTATTCACTTTTGGTCACTCATATTCATTTACATATGGGCAGGCCCACATCACTTGTTATACACTTCATTACCAGACTGGGCTCAGTCATTAGGAGTGGTTTTCTCCATAATGTTAATAGCTCCTAGCTGGGGTGGTATGCTTAATGGCCTTTTAACTTTAAGAGGTGCCTGGGACAGAGTTCGAGAAGATCCTATCTTGAAATTTATGGTTGTGGCAGTAACCGCTTATGGTATGGCTACTTTTGAAGGACCAATGCTTTCCCTTAAAAATGTGAATGCCATTGCTCACTTTACTGACTGGATCGTTGCCCATGTGCATATTGGTGGATTAGGCTGGAATGGCTTCCTGATTTTCGGAATGCTGTATTGGATGATACCAAGAATGTGGGGAACAAAACTGTACTCAGTTAAACTCGCCAATAACCACTTCTGGATAGGCACATTAGGTATCATTTTCTACGCATTACCATTGTATGTGGCTGGTATTACACAAAGCTTAATGTGGAAAGAATTTAATGCTGAGGGATTCCTTGAATATAAAAACTTCCTTGAAACAGTAGTTCAGATTTTACCAATGTACATGCTTAGAGCTATTGGTGGCACTCTTTATCTAACAGGTGTATTTATAATGATCTACAACCTGATGAAGACAGCAGGTCAGGGATCATTTGTAGCCAATGAGGAAACTGAGGCCGCACCTTTGGTAAAAGAGGCAAAGCCTGCTGGCGGTCACTGGCACAGTGTTTTAGAAAGAAAACCTGTTCTGTTTACAGTACTAACTGTTGTAGCCATATTGATTGGTGGTGTTATTGAGATGGTGCCTACATTCTTAATCAAAAGTAATGTGCCAACTATCGAAAGTGTTAAGCCTTATACACCGCTAGAACTTCACGGTCGTGATTTATATATCAGAGAGGGTTGTGTGAGTTGCCATTCACAAATGGTAAGGCCATTCAGATCTGAGACAGAGCGTTATGGCGAATACTCGAAGGCTGGCGAGTTTGTTTATGATCACCCATTCTTGTGGGGTTCAAAACGAACCGGGCCAGATTTACACAGAGTAGGGGCTAAATACCCTGATAGCTGGCACTATTATCATATGCTGGATCCATCTTCAGTGTCTGCGGGCTCAATTATGCCAGCATATCCATGGCTTTTTGAAAGTACTATTGATAAATCTCAAACTGCTGCAATGATAAACGCATTGAGAACCATTGGTGTACCTTATGAAGAGGGGTATGATCAGACCGCCAATGATGATTTAGATAAGCAAGCTAAGGAAATTGCTGCGAGACTTAAGGCTGAAGATAATATTGACGTAGTACCTGAAACTGAGATAGTAGCACTTATTGCCTATCTGCAGAGATTAGGAACAGATATTAAGATAAAGCCAGAACAAACAACTCAAAATAAGTAAGACCATGTTTAAATATTATTTCGAACAAGTACATAACGTGGAGATTTGGCCGATAATCTCATTATCCATCTTCATTGTATTCTTTGTAGGGCTGTTGATTTGGGTTTATACAGCTGATAAATCCTATATAAATAAGATGAAGAACTTACCTATAGATGA
>NZ_SMLV01000175.1 GCF_009711525.1 Fulvivirga lutimaris | reverse complement strand
GTGTTTAGGGAATATTTGCCGGTCTCCGGTGGCCGAGGGTTTAGCAAAACATATTGCCAAAGAAAAAGGTATTTCTGATAAAGTTTATTTTGATTCGTGTGGCACAAGCCGTTATCATATTGGTGAGCAACCAGATGATAGAACGGTAAAGAATGCTGCAGATAATGGGATTAAATTAGACCATCAGGCACGTCAGTTTGACAAAAAGGATTTTAGAGACTTCGATTATATTTTGGCCATGGATGCTGCCAACCTTTCTAATATAAAAATTTTAGATCAGGCTGATCAATTTGGAGATAAGCTATACTTAATGAGAGATTTCGATCCTAATAATCCTGGAGCAGATGTGCCAGACCCCTATTTTGGAGGTGAACAGGGCTTTCAAAATGTTTTTGATATTGTCAATCGGTCAATTAATAATTTTATAGAAACAGAACTTCTCTAGCTACCAATTAGTGCTCTGTAATTATTTCTTGAAATCTGCTCAAGCAATAATTTCTTTCCTTTTCGGTATTCATCAATCTGATTTTGTTGGTAGTTTTTAACAGTGGCTAAGACTAAACCGGTGTTATACCTTATTTCAAAATGATCTTTCATATGACCTAACAAGGCCTCTACCTTATCCGGTCGGTAATCAATCACAATTGAAAATGAGATGGCAGAGTTTTGCATGATATTTATTTTAATATCAAGCTTTGCCAGTTCACCAAATATCAGGCTAAGATTCTCTTCATTTATAAAAGAGAAGTCAATTACTTTAAAAGATACCAAACACTGATCCGTCTTTATTATAGTGGTTGGTAATATGGCTTCAAGCTCACATTCATGTATTATAGTCCCTGGCTCATCAGGATGATCAAAGCTTCTGACATATAGAGGAATGTTTTTATTAGCTAATGGCTTAATGGTTTTTGGATGAATGACTGAAGCTCCATAGTAAGTCATTTCAGCAGCCTCTTTGTAAGGTAGCTGGTTGAAGAGCTGTGCATCAGCCACTAATTTTGGATCAGCATTTAATATTCCAGGCACATCTTTCCATACAGTAACAGAATCTGCATTTAGACATGTAGCAAATACTGCTGCCGAAAAATCGGAGCCCTCTCTGCCTAAAGTTGTGGTTTTTCCATTTTCGGCTTTACCAATAAACCCCTGAGTTAGAATAATGCCCTGGTCAAGAATCCTGTTCAGCTTGTTTATCTCTATAAGTGACTCTTCCCAATTTACGTACGCGGATCTAAAATTATCATCCGTACATATGTAATTGCGGCTATCTGCCCATGTTGTGTTTATGCCAGTTGAACTCAAATATTGTTCAACTATGGTTGATGATAAAAGTTCGCCTTTAGACACTACCTGATCATAATGCTCGTCATAAGATGACTCGGAGACCAGGGCCTTTTCTAAGTCACTAAAAATACCATTCAATTGTTCAGTAGGAGTGTTTTTCAATCCAAAAAGCTCAGAAACAATGTTTAAGTGATATTCTTTTAGATGGTTCAAGGCGTCAATTGTAGACTCACCCTTCCTGGATTTGTCTAAAAGATCTTCTAATGCATTAGTCGTTTTCCCCATTGCAGAAACCACTACCAGTAGGCGCTCATCACTATATTTCTTAATTATTGAAGCCATATTTTTGATGGCTTCAGCATTTTTTATTGACGCACCCCCGAATTTAAATACTAACATCTTCCGCAACCGATTGAAACATTAATTTAATCTTATAAATTTGCAGCAAAATAGCAGTTTAATATCTAGATTTTAAAGACTCCCTACCTTTTATGGAAGATTCACGGATTGCCTTACCCATAGGTACTACGCTTGACAGGTTTATTAAGAAAAAACAGGATGAATTTCAGTATGCATCAGGTGAACTTTCGCAGCTCCTAAGAGATATTGCTCTCGCGGGAAAGGTTGTAAACAGAGAAATTAATAAAGCAGGTCTTATCAATATTGTAGGCGCTATAGGCACACAAAATGTTCAGGGTGAAGACCAGCAGAAGCTCGATGTTCTTGCTAATATTCGTTTTACAAGAGCATTGTCTAAAGGAGGAGAGGCTTGTGCTGTAATTTCTGAAGAGGATGATGAGATTGTAGATTTAAATAACCATGGTAGGTATGTAATCGCCATTGATCCATTAGATGGTTCATCAAACATTGATGTTAATGTTTCAATTGGAACTATATTTTCTATTTTCAGAAGAGTAACTCCTGTGGGATCTCCCATTCAGGAAATTGATGTTCTGCAGAAAGGTTCTGAACAAGTGGCAGCAGGGTATCTACTCTATGGTTCTTCCACTATGTTGGTTTACACAACAGGTCATGGGGTTAACGGATTTACCTACGAGCCTTCATTGGGCGAATATTTTCTTTCACATCCTGATATGTCAATTCCTGAAGATGGTGCTATTTATTCTATCAATGAAGGGTCTTTTAATAGCTTTGCAGCACCTGTTAAGAACTATGTAAATTACTGTAAGGAACAGAAATATTCTGGACGTTATATTGGTTCTTTAGTGGCTGATTTTCACAGAAATCTATTGAAAGGTGGGATTTACATTTACCCAGCAACTGATAAGGATAAAAACGGAAAGTTAAGATTGATGTATGAGTGCAACGCGCTGGCATACATTATTGAACAAGCCGGAGGTGTTGCTTCTACAGGAACTGAAAGAATTTTGGAAATAACGCCAAGCGAGTTACACCAGAGGGTGCCATTTTTTGTAGGGTCAAAAAATATGGTGGAAGAAGCTATTTCAGGTTTTAAGAAATAGACTACTGACCGCTATATTTAATGCGTGTCTCCACTTTTTGGAGTTCACGTTCAATTATAAGATCAGTAATGGACTCTGCAATTTTACCAGGCTCAGCCTCGGCAAGAACCTGTTTTACCTTTTTCTCACTAACATCAATTCGATAGAGAGCGAGCAATAGACGAGACATATCTCTGTCTAGCAGGTAAGAAACTATTTTTTTTAAGGCAACCTTGAGCTCATCAATTTTTGAAATGCCCTCGGGTAAATCAGTTTCTTCAAGCGAAAAGTCTTTAATTATAAGCTGAGTAGTTAATGTCAGTTTATTATCTGACATTATTTATCATCAGATTTTTTAGCAGCCTTAGCCTTAGGAGCAGCCTTTTTCTTTTCTTCTTTCTTCTCTTCCTTAATCAATTCAGGAACATTGGCCAATACACTTTGGTACCAGTTAATCACTTTTTTAATATCAGAAACATAAACTCTTGTTTCATCATATTCTGGTATAATATGCTTAATAAATGCCTTTAGCTCATCTGAATCAGAAGTTGGAGTCACCCCTAGGTCATCATTGAATTCGGCATACATCTTCTTAAAAACATCTGCCAATGGAACAGAACCCTCCTGGGTGGTAGTGTAAATTGAAATATCGCTTAAAACCGAAATTCTTTGTGTTGCTCCCGCAATAAGCTTTTGCTTGCTTTCATCCAAAGACTCTAAAATAACACCTGTTCTGGTAGGCTTTACAACTTTGAACAACCCACCTTTTCCTGCAACCGAAGCAATTTCACTAAAATCCATAGTTTTCAATTTGTATTAAGAGGGCAAATCTAAAAATTATTTTAAGAATTACTAGTGCTGATGATTTCATCAATATATTTCAAAACTTCTTCACGCCCTTCTTGGGTGGCTGATGAAGTAACAAACGAAATAGGGAGTTCTGACCAGTATTTTTTAAGGACCCGCTTGTAATGTGCTATTGAAGACTGGGTCTTATTTTTTGATTGTTTATCAGCTTTTGTGAAAATCAATGAAAAGGGAATTCCCTTTTCACCTAACCAGTTAATAAATGCCACATCTATTGGTTGAGGCTCCAGTCTGGAGTCCACCAAAACGAAAATATTGAACAGGTTTTCCCTGTCCATAATATAATCATGGATCATTTCACCCCATTTTTCTTTTTCTGTTTTTGCCACTTTAGCCCATCCATAACCTGGCAAATCGACCAAAAACCATGATTCATCAATTAAAAAATGATTAATCAACTGTGTTTTTCC
>NZ_SMLV01000353.1 GCF_009711525.1 Fulvivirga lutimaris | reverse complement strand
TGATAAAAATAGCATAGAGGTAATAATTGACATGGTTGATAAGAAATCTGTCTTAGCTTCCAGTGTCAGGGACAATAGATGGCTTATTAGTGAGGCCAATGAGATAAATCCTAGTAACTGAAAAAATGTTTTAGCGAGTGAAAACTTATCCTTATGAGATGACTCTAACAGGGCTATGGCAAAAACTGCCAAAGTAAAGCAAACAGCTGTAGCCTGAGACATCAAGTGAAACTGGGTATTGCTGTTCAAAATGAACAAAGTATCTATGCCAAGATCCACGCCCTTAATACTTTCTATAAGCGAGGTTGTAGCAACTATAAGTACTAAAGCGATAACAACTTTTTTTATCGATTTGAATTTCTCATTATCATCATGAAGGTAGGCGAGAACACCAATGAGTAGAAAGCAGAAAGCCGTATTGATTTTAACACTGTCAGTAGGTGACACAATAAAATCTATCTCGAGCCACCACCCGATCATTATTAATAATGAGATAGTGGAAAGGAAAATACCAAAAATCCGCAGGAGCTTATTACTATTTAAAAAATCCATAGACTCAATGATTAGTCTACGAACTTAGTTATTTATGCCGCTCAATTTTATACGTAATTTTACGGTAATTACAACCGTAAAACCTTGATATATAGTACTTAGGGTCTATATAGGGCAAGTAAATATTGGTTAATTTATAATTTAAAAGATAGAAAGGGACTGATCTTTAAGGCAATAATTTTTTTACTTGTTCTATAAGATACTCCTCTTCAAAAGGCTTATTCAATTTTATTGTATTGCTTATGGTCTGAACTTCTTCAATAGTTTGAAAGTCTGTTAATGCACTCATAAAGATAATCGGAGTATCACTGAACTTTCTAATTTCCATAGCAGCGTCAATGCCATTCATTTGGCCTTGAAGCATGATGTCTAAAATGATGATGTCTGGACTATGCTCTTTAATATGTGCTACTACCTCTTCGCCATGGGTTAAATTGGCAATTACCTTAAAACCATTTTTCTCTAGTAATTTTTGAAGATGAAATGCGATAATCAATCCATCTTCGGCAATGAGAATTTTAGACATTAGTTGGAAACTTTATAGTGTACTTGGTGCCTTTGGAATTGTCAATGTCCAAGGTTCCTTTTATTTGTTTTGTAAATAGACTAATTAATTGCATACCATAAGAATTATCCAGCTCAGCAAATTTTTCAGACGGTATGCCTATTCCGTGATCAGAAACGGTAAGCGAAGATTCGTTTTTGGTGTTTTTTAATACCACCATAATTTCTCCGGTGTCGCTATTAGGGTATGCATATTTCATCGAGTTTGATATTATTTCATTGACTATCAAGCCAATATTTAGTACTCTGTCAATATTCATTTCAGCAGATTCAATATTCATATTTAATTTGAATTTTAAACTGCCATAAGAGTAAGTGTGTACAAGGTTTTGGCATAAAGACTCTAAATAGTCTTTTATATCAAGCATGTTAACGCCTTGAAGTTGAAGTAATTGTTCGTGAATAGATGAAATAGAATGGATTTTAGTGCTGGTTTCATCTATAAATCGTCTTAATGTCATATCATCCGTCATGGTTGACTTGATAAAAAGCAGACTGGAAACCATCTGCAAATTATTTTTTATACGATGATGCAGTTCTTTAAATAAGGCATCTTTTTCTTTAATAGAAGCTTCAAGCTGTTCCTGATACTCTGCAACATTAGTGACATCAATATTGATACCTATGAATTTTTCAACCTCACCTTTATCATTGAATGCAGGTGATCCTGAGGCGTATATGTGTCTTATTTCACCTTCTGGTCTAATAATTCTAAATCTTATATCTCTAACTATTTCTCCATGAGCCATTTTTCCCAATTCCGCTTGTGCAATAGGTAGATCATCTGGATGGACGAGGTCTGCGAAATCTGAAATATGATTCTTGAATTTGTTTTTTGTGACACCAAATATTTCAAACATTTGTTCATTCCAGTCCAGCCTATCCGTAGCTACATCTCTTTCCCAAATACCGAGATTACCCGTTTCAATTCCCAAATTTAACTGATGCAGGGTTTTGCTGAGTTCTATCTCGGCATTTTTTCGGTCAGTAACATCCAATGCTATGCTATGCCATAACATAGCGCCATTATCCAATTTTTTAGGTTGGCCAACACCACTGATCCATTTAATTCGCCCATCGTCCATAACGGCTCGATACTCGTAAGACCAAGGGGTTATTTTTGTAGCAGATTCTTCCACAGTTTTCGCGAAACCAGCCAGGTCATCTGGATGTATTTTGCTCCATACCTTATTGACATCCTCCATAATTTCTTCGTGAGGTATTTCCCATAATTCTTCAGCACCTTTACTCACGAACTCTATTTCATCAGTACCATCAGCGAGTATTATATAACGCATAATAAGCCCTGGAATACTATTAGCAATATTGGCTAGCATTTCTTCGCTTTGGGCAAGATTAAGCTCTACATTCTTTTTATCGGTAATGTCTAAATCCAGGCCAGTCCAGATTACCCTCCCATCGTCTAATTTCGTGGGGTGATTAATGGTACTTATCCATTTAATCCGTCCATCATTCATCACCGCCCTGTATTCATGCGACCATGGAACAACTAATTTATTAGACTTTTTACTTTTGTTTTTAGCTTCTTTTTTGTCGTCAGGGTGTACTTTGGACCAAATTATATCACCGTCTTCATAGATATCTGACACTGGGAGCTCCCAAAGTTTTTCAGCACCTTTGCTAACATACTGCATGGTCAAATGGCCATTCTTATCTCTCATTCTTCTCTCAATTGAGCCAGGTATACTATTTGCAATGTTCTTGAGCATTTCCTCACTTTCTTTAAGTGCTAATGAGTTAAGTTTACTTTCATGTATGTTAAGAATAACACCCTCCAGATAACGCAGCTCCTGATCCTCAAACACACCCTGGCCGAATTCTTCAACCCATATATAATCCTTTAGCTTTTTATTGTATAATCTGTAACTAAGCTGGTAAGGCTCGTGCTTTTTAAGTGCAGCTTCTACTTCTTTGAAAACTTTGTCTTTATCATCAGCATGATAGAGCTCAACGAAGTTAATTTCATTAGCCAAAAATTCTTCGCGTGAATAACCAGTCAAGCTTTCTACCTCTTCATTAAGGTAGCTCATCGTAAATTTTTCATCATTTAAACATTGATAAACTACCCCTGGCATATTGTCGGCAATGGCCCTAAACCTTTCTTCACTTTCTTTGAGCTGTAGTTGTGCCTCTACAGTTTCTGTTACATCTCTTGAACCCGAAATCATCGAAACTATGGTGCCTTCATCATCTTTAATGGAGCTCATATAAGTATCGAGCCATATATATGCACCATCTTTTTTTACAACACGATATTGTACATTGTTAGCCGTATTTCCTTTAAGCACAGGCTGGTGAAGCTCATGCAGTACCCTTTCCTGGTCATCAGGGTGAATGAAACTATAAGGATCCTTTCCTATCAGTTCTTCTGGTTTATAGCCAACAATTTTAAACACGGCAGGTGATACATACTTATACTCACCAGAAGGTTGATGTGTACAAATGATTTCGTTACTTGACTCTACTATGAACCTATGCTTTTCTTCACTTTCTGACAATGCAATTTCAAAGGCCTTACGTTCAGTAATATCTCTGGCAACTATAATCTGCTTGCTTAGTTTACCATCTTCATAGACATAATTTACAGTATCCTCGCGCCAGATAAAATGTCCCTTTTTATGTTTTTGACGAAACTGATAGGTTAGGGTGTTGGTATTTTTCTCAATGGCATCAGCCACTTTATTAAAGAGATCATCACGGTCTTCAGGGTGTATACTATCATAAATTATTTCTGTCGTAAGTGCAAGGGCCTCTTCTTCGGTGTACCCTAAAATATTCAGATACCCTTTGGACGCGTAGGTGATATGATTTTCTTCAAATATAATGAGCCCATCAGTCGCATTTTCACTGATTATCTTCAACTTTTGTTGACTTTCTTGAAGAGCGAGCTGAGTTTGTTTTACCTCCGTAATATCAATCATAAGACCAATTAATTCTGTAGGTATGCCGTTTTCACTAACTACAGTAACTAAGTCCCTAACCCATATTGTTGAACCATCTTTTCTTATGAATTTGTATTCAAAAATGTGATCTTTATTCTTTTTGGTTTCTGTCATGCAAAAATTTGGAGCCCAAGCTCGATCATCAGGATGAATATGATTTTGCCAAAAATCTTTTTTGCTTAACCATTCCTTACTGTTATACCCTGTTATTTTTTCTACCTTTTCGCTGATAAACGAAAACTCAAATGTATTTGGGTCAGCCTTCCAAATTATACCATCTACTGAATTTAGGAGGTTAGCATAATCATCTTTTATAATAGTCAGTTCTTTTTCAGCTTTCCTGAGCTTAGTTATATCCATAACAGTCCCTGTAACTCTGGTTGCGACCCCTAATTGATTTCTAGTGATCAAAGCCCTAATTAAAGTAAAAACAGTATCTCCATCTGAGTTGTACATTCTCAACTCAAATTCATAATTAGGAAGATTATTATCTAAACTGTCTTTAATAATCTTCAGAACCCGTTCTTTATCATCTGGATGAATAAATTGATGCCAAAATTCGCGACTTTGAATATTGTCCAGATCTTTGAATCCATACATTTCAAGGTATCGATCACTGTAAAAAGTTAAGTTATTAGTAAGGTCAGCATCAAAATAACCGTCATTAGATCCTTTTAATGCTAGTTCAAATTTTTCTTCACTTTTTCTCAGTTGGTTTTCAATGGCCTTAATCTTTGTTAAGTCCATCATGGTACCGGTAACTCTTGTTGCATCACCATTATTATCACGTGAGATGTACGCCCTAATTAATACTGGAACATAGTGCCCATCAGCGTGAAGTCTTTTTGATTCTATTTCATAAGTTTTGGCATTGGAGTTAATAGCTTGAGCAACAATTTCCTTATTCTGTTTTGCATATTCTGGATGTACGTTAGCATCCCAATAGTCAGGATTACTATCACCATTTTTGGCTTGTAAACCTAATATGTCATAATAGCGCTTGCTAAAAAATAATTCATTACTCTTTACATCAAATTCCCAAAATCCATCTTTAGACCCTTTAAGCGCCAATTCGTATTTCTGTTGACTTTCTTTTAATTCTTCTTCAGCCTTCTTTCTTTCTGTTATGTCTCTTGAACTGGCAATAACATACCCTACATTCCCAATTTTTTGATAGGTAATAGTAACTTCAATAGGTATTTGTGTTTTGCTATCGAGATTTACGTTTTGACTTTGTATTGTAATTGTGCCTTGTTTCTTGAGCTCTTTGACATGATTTTTCCAATCAGTATCATTTTTAAATGATACCTCAAAATCCTTTACATAGTAATTAGCTGCCTCGCCCTTGTCGATGCCGAGCCGTTGAGCAGCAGTATCATTTAGATATACTAGCCTACCGGTTTCATCACTCACCTGAATAGCATCAGAACTTTGATTGATGAATTTTTCAAGTTTGGCTAGTGTTTCATTTTTAGTCTTTAATTCTTGCTCCGCAATTTTGTCTTTGGTAACATCCCAGATTACTCCTATTAGGACGTCACTGTCTTTGGATCGCGCACGCGTACCCATAGATTTGATATACTTGATTTTTCCGTTGACATTAATTCTAAAAGTATGATCAAAGTTTTTATTGGTCTCAATTGTCTCATTGAGTAAGAATAGTACTTTTTCTTTATCATCAGGGTGTATAAATTCAACCCATTTTTTATATCCAGGGAATTTTTTAGTCCCAAATATTGCGCAGGTTTTATCATCCCATTCAATTTCACCAGTCTTTAGGTTGTTACTCCATATGCCTGTTTCAGAGACTTTAGTGGCCAATTTTAACTTGTTAGATACCTCTTGCAGGTAATTCTCCTTTTCCTTTTCTTTAGTTATATCCCAATTAACCCCAATAAGCACTTCCTTGCCGTCCATTTTTTCAAGAGAAGACATTGCTCTAATATGAGCGATCTTATTATTTGGTTTGATGATTCTGAAGGTATAGTTAAATCCCTTATGTTTAGCTAGTTGGTTATTTACTTCTTCAAAGAGTTCTTTGACATCATCCGGATGAACATAGGTCCCAAAAGTATCAATGCTATTATCAAAATCCTTTCTTCCAAAAAGGGCTTTCATTTGATCATCCCAGATTACAACGCCAGTTTTTAAGTCCCAGGTCCATATACCAAGCTTTGCAGCTTTCGCAGCAAGGCTCAGTTTATTAGTTAATTGTAAAAGGTTATTTTCTTGTTCTTTTTCCTGAGTTACATCCCAGTTAACACCAACAATGAGTTCTTTTCCATTTAACTTTTCTTTTAATGCCATGGACTTAAGGTAGGCTATATCTCCATTCGGCTTGATGATTCTGAAACCATAATTTATATTAGTCGCATCATTAGAAATTTTCTTACCCTCATTTAAAACAGTTTGAACATCATCGGGATGAATCATCTTCATATAGTGATCAAAAGTTCCATCATGGCTATCTTTATCTACACCATATAACCTGAAGTTATTCTCATCCCAGGTCACCTCATTTGTAGCTGGATCCCAGGTCCAAATGCCTAATTCAGCCGCTTTAGTTGCTAACCGAATCTTATTTGTTAATGAATCCTTGTCTAACTCCAGTTCTTTTCTTTCTGTTATTAAGTACCTGATAGATAGTAGGGTTTCTATCTTACCTTCAACATTATAAACGGGGTTTATTACTGTATCTACCCAATAATAGCTGCCATCCTTGGCCTTATTTTTTACTTCTGCCCGCCATGTTTTTCCTTTGAGCACGGTTTTCCACATATCAGTCCAAAAGGTTTTCGGATGATGACCTGAATTGATAATACTATGGCTATTTCCTACAAGTTCTTCTTCAGAATATTGAGAGACTTTGCAGAAATCTTCATTGACATGAATGATTGTTCCCTTGATGTCTGTGATCGATACCAAAGCACTAGCTTCCAGTGCTTTGGTGATAGAAGCATATCTATTTCGCTCAAATAATATCGCTTCCCGAGCTTTAACATGTTCAGTAATGTCATGTACCCTAAGAATATAATATTTGAAATGATGATCATCACCATAGATAGACTTTAGGGTGTTTTCATAGGTTTTATTTTCAAATGAGACATAATACTTACTTACACTATTTTCTTTCAGTTCATGCGCTGCATCTTTAAGGCTTTTGAATACACTTTTCTCAAGAGTGTCCTTCATGGGTTTGCCAACCAGGTCATAAGGATCAATATTATGCTGGCGATAGCCTTCACCATCAGTATAGATAATGTTTAAATCCTTATCAATTAAGCTGATAGTTCCACCTGGATAATTCTTAGCAAGTAGCTCCATTTTAGTAGTAGAATCTTGCGAGTTTGCTAAAACATTCTCCCACTCGGTGATGTCAAGGATAACAGCTACAAAGAAAGGAACCCCATCGTGCTCCATAATTTGAAGATGTACTTCAACGGGGTACAAACTTTTATCAGCCCTTTTGTGAATTGTTTTGAAGATGATTTTCTCCTTAATTCCTTCAGCTAATGGCTGTACAGTAAGGGAAAAATTCTTTTTTGTAAACTGTGGTTTGATGTCTATTGGTGTCAGCTTCTTAAGCTCTTTAAGCGTATAGCCGAGGTTGTCTAGTGCGCCTTGGTTAGCGAATTGGAATTTATAATCGGTTGTATTGAAAATGTAAACTTCATTAAGACTGAACTCAACTATGGATTTGAAGTCATATTGAGGTTTCTTTTTTGACTTAAGTCTTTTGCTGACGTTGTTTCCATCAAAGACGAAATCGTGCTTTACGTCTACCAAAAAAATGTCAAATGGTTGTGGTTGCGAGGTTGAAAATTGGGTGTGAATTTTAACTTGGGGTATCTGCCTCAGATGATTTTCTATATCCTCTACATCGGCCAAATCAACATTGTGTATAATGCTTGGCTGATCATTGCTCTTCTTTACTTTTACTTTAATTTGTTCCGGACTACAACCACCCGCATCTACAAAATTAATGTTCATGAATAACCCTTATTCTAATCGATGTTTATACAATCGTTTAATTTAAATTAAAGGCGAAACATATATGCTACGTAGATATACTTAAATTTTCTAAGGAGAAGACTGAAGTAGGAATTTAAAAAGGTTTAATTGTTAATTACTTAGCAACAGTTGAAATATTTATTTTTCTATTTTTACCTTTGAGCTGAATTTCGCCCATCGGGGTTATGTCATATTCGTTATTGAGCGTCAGCAAATCAAGAACTTGTTGAGAAGCGAGTAGTTGCGCATTGTATTCATTACATAGCATTTGTATTCTGGAAGTGGTGTTTAGTACATCCCCAGTGAATACAATTTCCTTTTTCAGTTGACCTATTTCACCTGTTGTTACTGGTCCACAATGGAGACCTGCCTTGAACTGGGGAACCAGACTGAATGCATTGAAGTATTCACTTGATTTAAGATTGATGTTGTCTCTAATATCATAGAAACAATTAAGGCAGTTGTTGTTTTTAATGCCTATGGATTTTGGCCATGATATGATGATTTCATCACCAACGTATTGGTATATTTCTCCCTGGCTGTTGAGTATGGGATCAGACATGTCAGCATAGTATTTATTGAGTAGCTCATAATACTTGACATGCCCAAGTTTTTCTGCAATCGTGGTGGAACCTTTCATATCTATGAACATGAAGATGCGATCTTCAATGCTGGGTTTGTGGTACTTACCGGTAATGAAGTTATAAACCACCATAATCCCCATGCTTTTACTCATTTCGAAAATGAAGAAAGAAAGGAAGAAGGCGAATCCAATGTAAATGAAAATGGAGAAGAAGGCAAAATTACTAATGAACCGCATTTGACTTTGAATGACAACAGCATCAATAATGGCCTTGTTTAGTCTGTGGCTCGTAAAAATTGCCCCTAAAACAATCAGGAATATTAAAATCAATATTGAATAAAAGGCAGATTTAAAGATTACTTTAAAAACAAAAGGCTTCTTTAAAAAAAGGTTCTTGAAAAAGAAAACCTCCATAGTGCCAACAACAGCACCCAGAAGTCCTGCTCCTACTATGACATAGACAATTTGCGATTTTCCACCATAGACGTTCTGGGTAGAAGGATATAGCCCCGTCTCTCCCAAAAGGCCATATTCAACAATGCCATACAGCGTTCCGAAAAGTGTCCAGAAGGCAGTAAATCTTAATATTATCTGTAAGTTGTGTTTTTGTTTGGGTGTCATAGTTTAGAAATTTCCAGAAGCACCACCGCCTCCAAATTTTCCGCCTTCTCCTGAAAATGTGTTGGTGCTGTCAATCTTTCCAAACGTCTGATCCAACACTAAAGATTCAATTTTCAAGCCTGAATCTAAATCTTCATCGGCCTTTGCAGTAACACCTAATTTATCTTCTTTCCAAAATCTAAGTGCCAGCCATACAATGCCCAAAATAATAGCTCCACCCAAAATTAGGGCATACTCAATAGGCATTACCTCATGGTAGTACCTCACAGTCATTACACTAAGAGCAACAGCAATTAAACCTATGTTAAGCAAAGCTAGATTTCTTATTATCAGTCCGAAATATATGTATGCGATTGGTATGGCAGCGGTCAGAATCATAAATAAGATTTTGACAAAAAATGGGAAGGCATCGGCAAGTCCCAGCTCCTTACTGAGCTCCATAACCACCAGATAGTTACCTGATAGGTAGAACATTGCAATGCTGATCCAGTTGATTACTTCCCAACATTGCTCTGTAGCCTGATCGGTACTAGAGACTATTCTTTTTTCAGAAAAAGTGAATCCGAAGAAACTTAGGCCCATGAGTAGAAATGGGATCAGTAGTGTCATAATACCACCGATATTGTATGCTAAAAAGAATACAACGGCAAAGAGTGCTAAGTGGGCTCCTGCAGTTAGCAATCTATCTTTATAGATGAAGGCAGGTACACCCAGTAAAATGAAATAAAAGATGCTGATGAAAAGCGCGCTGTCAAATAGATTTTCAAAAAGCAATATGAAGGTTAAATGGAAAAAGCCCAGGCATGAATATAATGTAGCTTCATCTGCGCCAGAACCGAACTGATGTTTTTCATTGATTACAAATTTTTGCAGTACAAATAGGAGTATTAATGCACCAACTAAACTCAGAAACCAACCGCTATTGCTGTCGATCACTTCAATAAAAATGAGTGATGCAAATCCAACACCCGCGCTAATAATGATGCAGGTAAGAATAAATAAACCAATACTCACAAACAGATTAGTTGGTTCGTAGCGTGGAGATAGCGCAGTGATTAGTTTATCTAAAGCTTCATCATCTATCCATTTAAGTTTGCCCCAGCGTTTTACTTCTAAAAAGTGGAAATAGTTATCTCTTCTTTGTTTGTCGTATCCTAACATGTCAGATCATCTGTTTGTAAGTCCTTCTCAAAAACTGAATGGCAAAAATGCTGCTTCCAATAAAATACATGAGTAGTAGGTAAGCCCATAATATTGAGTCAGCACCCATAGATATACAACCCTTAATTATTAGATAGGTAACTGCGATGTAACTGTAGATAAATGCACAAAGCAGTGCATAAAATGACTTGTTCATTTTAGCATAGTAAAAGGCGCCTGCCACTAAAGGTGCAATTAAGAAGATCCAGAGCCAGCCTAGTTTAAAATTAAAAGTAGCTACAAGTACCGCTATTGCCCCGAGATGAAATCCAAAATTGTAATAGGTAAAGTCAAAGTGCTTTTTAAAATTTTTAGATGCCCCCAGATACCCTGCTCCTAGTAGAATAACACACAGAATAAGGCCTGCTTGTACGGCATCAACATCTGAAAAAGTACTTTCCATCAAAAGTGACTTCGGGGTTAGGGTGATGCCCAGCCAGGAGGCAAAAAGTGTGATGCCCATGGATAATAGTCCCAAATGGTCAAATCGATAGGCTAGTGCAAAGATGACAGCAGCAGGTATGATGGTTGCCAATCCGTATCTGTCACCGAAAATGTTATACTGATATTGCAGATACCCTTCAAATGTTAGGAACAGCAGAACACCCAGTAGTAGAATGTAATCAAACCATGTATTAGGAGAAGCCCATTTATCTGGCTGAAATGTAGCGGCATTTTTGTAGCAATAATAAAAGCACCCTGCAGATAGCAATCCAATAATTCCCACAATCGTGACATGACCGATGGTGTCAATATTCTTATAAATGACCGTACCTAGTCCTGTGGCCAGTAATGTAACCCCCATGTACATCAATGTCCTGATATGCCAAAAAATGGACATGGGTTTGTTGGACTGGTAGGTTTTTAGCTCAGAGGCAAATGCCTCGGTGATTAAACCATTAGTTTCTAAATGCTTTATAGTATGTTTCATTCTACTGGCCCCTCAGCGCCACCATCTAGTACAAATTTCCAGCTACCATCTCCCTGTTTTTTCCAAATGGATACATAGTATCCCGTTGAGGTAGACTCTACGCTGTCTTTGGTTATTAAATAATATTTACCAAAGGTATAACCAAGATCACCAGACATGGCAATTTCAGCTTTTATTGGCTCCCAGGTTAGCTCAAGTTTAGAGTCATCCAAGGCAGTATATACCTCAGTAAGCTGTGTTTTGCCTTTGATTGGTTCAGCGCCCTGGCCTAATTTCACTACATCTTGATCGGCATAAAATATGAAGGCCTCTGAAACACCATTTTGCTTTGACATATCAGAAAACTCTTTGTCAACTTTTATCAAATCATTAGGATCAGCAATGGCTTGTTCTTTTGGTGGCGAAGAGCACGAAAAAGCTATAGCTATAAGAAGTAAAATAAGTTTATTCATGTTGGCTTTTTAGTTTGGTCTTAATGTGGTCGGCATAAAATTGAATTGGGTCATCACTGCTTATCAGTGAATCATATAATGTTTTTCTTACTTCTTGATACAAAAAAGAAGAGTCAGTTTCCTGAGCTATCAAATAGCCTTTTTCACCATCGCAGGAATAATAAGCGACATTGTTTGGTGCATGATATCTTGAAATTTTGATTGTCTGCATAAAACGAAAGGTGCTTTGCTCAATGAGTTCAATATTATCACTTAAATTATCTGTAAGTTGAATTTGATGGCAATCGGTTTTCTCTGGATGCATTTTGAAATTATGCACCTCTTGTCCGCTTGTAACAAGCGCGGACAATAATAAAACAAACAAACTGACATATTTTGTAAGTCGCATTGGCTAAAGTTAGCATTTTTGTGATTGAAATAATCGTACTTATTTCTAACCTAAATTATCTAAAGATGAAAAGATCAATACTGTTATTATTTCTATATAGTGCCTGTACAGCTCAGGTACAGACAACCTCAACTGAAGTTTCAGCAGAAGCAGAGATTTCTAATCAACTAGGAGGTGCAGTATTATGGTATCAAAATTCTGCAGAAATGAAGTTAAGTTATTATCAATCCTATCAATATGCTAAGATGATGCTTGATAATAAATTAGAGCGTAGCCGACTGGCTAAACCAGCTGCAGTTGTTCTGGATATAGATGAAACAGTATTGGACAATAGTCCATATGAAGCACAGATTTTTGACAAAGGCGAAACTTACAAAAGTGAGTCTTGGCACAAATGGACAGAGGAAGCAAGAGCAGCGGCTTTGCCTGGAGCTTTGGACTTTGTAGAATATGCCAAATCAAGAGGAGTGGAGGTTTTTTACATTTCTAATAGATCAGTATCAGAACTGGAGCCGACGATAAAAAACCTCAAAAAAGAAAAGTTTCCAAATGCATCAGAAGAGTTTGTAATGCTCAAATCTGAAACAAGTGATAAAACTGAGCGAAGAAATAAAGTATTAGAAAGCCATACTGTGTTGGTATATGTTGGCGATAACCTGACGGACTATTCTGAGCTATTTGCCGATAGGGATAAGAATATGGGAAAGGACCTTGTTGAAAAGTACAAAGATGAACTTTTGAGCAACTTCGTAATGCTGCCAAACCCTATGTATGGCGAGTGGGAAGGTGCCATTTATGATAACAACTATGGCCTTTCAGATGATCTTAAGCTCAAGAAGCGTAAAGAAGCTTTGATTAAATAGCATTTTAAAAAATCAATTTCTACTTATAGATTTTTTCATTTTCTTCAATAGCATCAGTAAGTTCCTTACCGGCATCCTTAATTTGCTGGTCGAGCTCAACAGCCGAGTTATTAATTAGCTCAATGTATTGAGGCAATTCTTCTTTAGTTGAAATAGTAGAGAGGTAGGTAAGACCAAGAAGTCTAGCAAGCGGGCCTCTAATTTTATGAGAGTTAAATAGTGAGTATTTAATAAGACGTTCATTACTGTTTTTCAGGTTTTTGGTACGCTCTTCAACTTTATGCTCTAAAGCCATATTAGCTTCCTCTATTATTTTATTCTGTCTTTCAATTTGATCATTCTTTTCACTCAATCGCTTATTGTTTTTACTTCTAATTCTTAACACTCTATAGATAAGAAAAATTGATAGTATCAGTAATGCACATATGACTATAATTGCATTAGATATTTTCTTTTGCTCTAAAAGTAACTGGCTTTGAAGGTTATTTTCATCTTTTAACTGCCTGTTCTGCTTGCTGATTTCGTCAAAGTTGAATTGCTGAATAAGACTTAATTTCTGCTCATTAAAGATGCTGTCTTTGTAATTGGTTGCAAGCAAAAGTTCATTGTGAGCATTAACATAATCTTCTGTTTCAAGGTAGATTTGTCTTCTATGTTCGTGTAACTCTAAAATTTCTGACTTAGCGTCAATTTTCTTAGCTGCTTCCAAGCCTTTTTCACTTAACAATAGGCTTTCTTCAATAGCCTCATTTTCAAGTGAAAGCTTACTTAATTCTAAATAAGTCATGGCTTGTCCCTGAAGATGATTTATTTCTTTCCAAATCTTCAATGATGCTTCAAAGCTATTTCTAGCTAGGTTGTCACGGTTTAAAAGGTTGTGAAGTTTACCGATACTAAGAAGTGAAGTCGCAATTCCACGAGAATTATTTATGGCCTTCCTTATCTTAAGACCTTGGTTTAATAGCATGAGAGCTGAATCATAATTACCACGCTCTTGAGCTATTAAACCGAGGTTATTAATACTATAACTTATGCCAAGTTGGTCGTCAATTTCATACCTAAGCTTAAGTGATTTATTGAACCAATTAATTGCCTCATCCCAATTTTTTCTACTTCTAAATATGTTGCCAATATTATGATAAGTATTCCCGAGGCCTATTGCTCCACCAATAGAGTCTCTAATGTTGATGGCTTGATAATACGAATCTAATGCCCTGTCATGTTCCCCACGTATCCAAAAGCCAACACCAATATTATTTAATGCCGTAGCTTCTCCTTCGGCATAGTTAATTTTTAATGATAAGGCAAGAGCTTTATTTCCATAATACATGGACTTATTAAGATCTGAGAACCACAGTGATTTACATAGGTCATTTAAGACATCAACCTTGCCTGCACTGTCAGGAGCGTTTAAAAGATCGGACTCTTTAACATTTTCTTGAGCACGCAGAGTCCATGAGTTAACCAACAATAAAAATAGACACAGGATATGTTGGGCATTAATTTTAATGAGCGCAAGAATTAATTATTTACTAAATGTCACTAGCTTACGATGCAGTGATTTTTGAAATAATGAATATAACCATTCCTACTGAATAATTCTCAAATTTGACCTATAGTTCTGAAGATCAAATACTTGATTGTTGAAACTTTGGAATACGTCTAACTGTTCATGCCAGAATATCATTTATAGTCGATACAAAATTTAAAAGCGCAATAATTCATTTGTGCAGTTTACAAAAAAAAGGCTTCAGAATTTCTGAAGCCTTTTTTTAATCTATTGAGAATCTATTACTCTACAATTTTTATCAGTCCAAGCTGATCTTCACTAGCGCTTATTAGTGTCCAGCCTGTAGGAGAATTCTGGTCATTTTTACTTGCGAAAACTCTCCATCTGTAAACCTTTCCAACTTCAAGTGCACTTATGCTTGCATTGCTGTCTTCGTTGAAATCAATGGATGTTGAACTACTAGGAATCACAATGTTTTTCACCGGATCAGCTCCACTCGTATCAAACCCTCCCCATATTACCTGGCCGGTAGTAGCATCAGTTACTTCTATTACATAATCAGAAGTTGAAGAATAAGCAGTCCAAGAAAAAGTAGGAGTGGTGCTCGTTATCTCCATAGGTGCTGTAGTAGAAGCGTCATTAGTGGGATCATTAACAGTTATCGAGTTAGTAATATCAAAATCAATTGACTCTGCAGCACCAGTCATCGTTACTTGTGGTTCACCAAATTTAAATATTCTATCAGGGTCCATAACTCGATTGTCATTTTCAAATGTAGCACGAGCAATATATTCACCATCTGGAATATTTGACAGTGAATAAGCTTGTGAAGTTGTTCTTCCTATTAAACCAGGGATAGTTTCTCTTGTAATTGGATGAACAAGCGCTACATCAACATCAATATTTCCTGCGGATATATTTCTAACCTGTCCACTTAATGAACCAGAAGCATTTTGAGTTAAGGATACACTAGTATTTGTTGCCTCAGAATCTGTCGTTACGGAAACAGGAATATTGTCTGAGTTGTATCCAGCCAGCCAAGCTGAAACGGTGTAACTACCACTGGTTACATTAAAAATAACAAATTTTCCATCAGCATCAGAAACGCCAGAAAAGGCATTTGTTCCATTTGAGGCCACTACCAGAGCTCCAGGAACAGCATTGCCACCTGCAGCTACTGTACCACTAATAAACCCAACGTTAGTATCGTTTGATGGAAACAGTGTGATATCATTTTCAGTTGTTTGCCCAACTACAATAGAAAAAGGTATAGATGAAAGGCCTGGTGCAGGTACACTCAGGTAGTCTTGTCTGTATACTTTTACAAAATAATTACCTTCCTCTAAGTCTATGCTATATACACCATCGCCATCACTAAGTAGGGATGCTACCGGAGCATTGTCATCAGCATTAAAAACTATTACACTCGCGTCAGCCAAAAGATCAGTGCTGCTACCATCAGTTATTATACCTTTCAATGTTCCTACTGTAGGTGTTCCCTCATCATCGTCTTTACAAGAAGTTACAATTGAGATTAAAAATAATACCGCTAAAACCGGTAAAATACGTTGGTTTAAAATATTTTTCATCGTTTAATAAAGTATTTATACCTTATTAAATTGAGAGTCAAAGGATTAAGTAACCTGAGATGTAAGCTCTTTCGTGATTGAGTATCATTATTTAATCGAAGCTATGTTGGCATTTCTTTCCAGGCGTTCAAATCGCTAATTCCAACGTGAGTATCCCTTAAAATCTTAAAGTTTAAGATGTAAGATTTTAATTAATACCAGCTGCCTCCCAGATTTCTGAATGGCCATGGAATAGAGGCCAGAATTAGAATAAGCCCGATGATATAATACACCATGATGGTTTTGAATTTTTTACCATCCATGGCAGTTCTTTTAGCCTTGCTATAGCCTACTGTGATAAGAATTATGGCTAAAACCATTAAAGAAACGTGCTCTACTAAAAAGAATCGGAGTACATCATCTTTCATGGATGCACCGCTAAAAACAACCTTTGGGCTAATGAAGTAAAGCACAAGGCCGATAAGAAATTGTATATGCGTGAATATGAGTGCGAAAAGTGCTTTCTTTTTGTCTTTGTTTGCAAAAGTGACACCACCTTTAGTTTTACCGAAGCTATTTACGATTGCAATGACCAAAGCTGCTAACACCAACCATCTTAAGCCCGAATGTGCACTTCTCAATATATCATACATATTGTTTAACTTTTAGTATGCTTAAATATACTTGCCTTTTTGTCGTCAGCAAAATTCTACTTAGAAGAAAGTTCTTCAGCCAGCTTAAGGGCTTTATGGGTGTTTACTACTCCAGCAGTATTTGATAGCTGAGAAAAACTTGTTAATTCATCCATGCTTCCAGGTTTAATCACCTCTAAATCAGGATATTTAACAGCTGATCTTTTTATGATTTCAACCACCTGTTCAGGACTTAGCTCAGGGTAAAAAGAGAGCAGCAGTGCTGCAATACCAGACACTACAGGAGCGGCCATACTGGTTCCACCCAATTCGTCATAACTATCATCAGGCAATGTGCTCATAATGTCCTCTCCCGGAGCAAATACATCAACCCTGATCTTGCTGTAGTTAGAGAAATCAGCAGGCAGCATCTCATTGGCCATTGATGTTGATGCACCTACTTCAATCCACAACTTAGCTGAGTCACGCTGATTGTAATATTTCACCGGGTAACTTGGTTTTATTCCAATATCGTTACCGTCATTGCCTGCTGCATGAATGATGATTACGCTCTTACTCATTGCATATTCAATAGCGGCATCTACCACTTGCTTATTTGGTGAAAATTCCTTGCCAAAACTCATGTTTATGATCTGTGCACCGTTATCTACAGCATACCTAATGGCATTGGCTACATCTTTATCTCTCTCATCTCCGTCTGGCACTGCCCTAATTGGCATAATAATGACATCGTCTGCAATACCATTGATGCCTAACCTATTATTTCTGGTAGCGGCTATTATACCCGCTACATGCGTGCCGTGCTCAGCATCAGGGCCAATGACATTATTGTTTCCATAATATCGTTCAGTAGGATCGTCAGGGTTGTCACCAACTACACTTCTATAGTCAGCATTCACATTGTAAAGTTTGAGTTCATCATCAAGTGCATCAAGCACCTGGTCAAAATCCGTTTCAAGGGATCCATAGTATTGATAAATAAGCTCCATAAACTCCTGCGCTCTTATGATCGTGGAATCAGACCTGGGCAGTGCATTAATCTTTTTGACAGACAGTTCCTCCGATTTGGTTTCTTTCTTTAGAAACTCAACATAATAATCATAGGTGCTTTTGATTCTGCTGTAGTATTCAAAATTTGAAACTACCGTTCTGACCTGATTATGCACACTATCTCTAATGCCTAACCAGTATTGGTACTCTTCAGTGTTTTTGGTTTCCGCTGAAACACTATCAGAATACTGTTTACTCAGTTTTTTGTAGATTCTTACTATTTCATAGTTCTCATAAAGTGCATCACCATCCTTGCCTCCCAAAAAGCTCCAACCATGTACATCATCAATATACCCATTGTTATCATCGTCAACATTGTTGTTAGCTACCTCTCCTTTATTGGTCCAGATTTTATGTTTAAGGTCTTCATGATGTATATCAACTCCTCCATCTATGACGGCCACTATGACCGTTTGTGATTTTTTTTTCTTCAAAAGTTCTTTGTAGGCC
>NZ_SMLV01000397.1:4948-29837 GCF_009711525.1 Fulvivirga lutimaris | reverse complement strand
AGGTATTATAGACGACATTTATTTTGCCCCCGGACATCCAACCAAATCAGAAAGCCTTTCTAGAAAGCCGGGCTCATTAATGTTTGAGCGTGCTATTGCAAAGTATAATATTGATATCAACCTTTCATGGATGGTAGGAGATAAGCATCGAGACTTAGTTCCTTCCAAAAAGTTGGGAATAAAGAGTATTCAGGTAGATCATTCAGATAGCACACTGGCAGATTACAAAGTTGCAGATCTGCCAGCGGCTGTTGAAGTTATATTGGGTTAGTACCCAAGAGTTTTTAACATTGAATCACTGGTTTGTTCATCAGCAAACAAGCGTGTAGTTATTTCTCCTTTTTCATTCTTATCTATCAATACGTGCTTTGGAGCAGGTATTAAACAATGCTGTATTCCGCCATAGCCACCTAGTGACTCCTGATATGCACCAGTATTGAAGAATCCGATATATAACGGCTCACTTTGGTTAGAGTCCTGCATTGGTAAAAATACTTCACTCGTATGTGACTCGGAGTTGTAGTAGTCCATACTATCACATGTAAGACCTCCAATATTCACCTTGTGGTACATATTGTCCCATTTGTTTAATGGAAGCATAATATACTTTTGGTTCAGGCCCCAGGCATCAGGCAAATGAGTGATAAAAGAGCCATCAATCATATACCAAAGCTCTTTGTCATTTTGAAGCTTCTCGTTCATGATAGAATATAAAACCGCACCACTTTCACCTACTGTGAAACTCCCAAATTCAGTAAATATATTAGGAACAGGAACATTGTTTTTGCCACAAATCCATTTGATGTTTTCTACAATCTGCTCAACCATATATTTATAGTCGTATTCAAAGTGTAAGGATGCCTTGATAGGAAAACCACCACCAATGTCGATCGTATCCAATTCAGGGCATTCTTTTTTAAGCTCACAGTATTTGAAGATAAACCTGCTCAACTCACTCCAATAATATGCAGTGTCTTTAATTCCTGTATTGATAAAGAAATGAAGCATCTTCAGCTTCGCCTTTTTACTTGGCTTAATTTGATCTTTATAGAGGTGATTAATATCACTATAGCGAATTCCCAAACGAGAAGTGTAGAACTCAAAGTTCGGTTCTTCATCCGCTGCAATTCTGATCCCTACATTATAAGTGCCTTCTACATTTTCTTCGTAATGACTAAGTTCTGTAAGGTTGTCCAATACAGGGATACAGTTCTTGTAACCGTCATTTAGTAAACCTGTAATGTTTTCTCTGTAAAGAGGTCTTTTAAAACCGTTACACACAATGAAAGTGTCTTTGCTTATTTTGCCATTCTCATACAATTTTCTGATAATCGGAATATCGTAAGAAGATGACGTTTCAATATGAATATCGTGATTTAAAGCTTCGTTTAATATGAAACTGAAATGCGATGATTTAGTGCAATAACAATAGGTGTATGAACCTTCGTACTTATGTTTTTTAAAAGCATCAGCAAAGAGCTTTTTTGCATACCTAATATTCTGACCAATTTTCGGTAAATATGTAAGCTTTAAAGGTGTACCATACTGTTTGATAATGTCCATCAAAGGCACATCATGAAAGTGTAATTCGTTATTGGTGACCTGAAATTCCTTCTGAGGAAAATAGAAGGTCTGCTCTATTAAATCAACGTATTTTTTCAAAGTTATTTAGTTTTTCTTGATGCAATTTTAATAAATAGGTTCTAATAAGTTTACCAATTTATCATTTCCTTATGGTATAATATAGCAGTATCTTTTTAAATATCTAATGCTATGGTTTGAAATGCGATATACTTACATTTGCGACCTGAAATTGATAACTCGATATTTTATGATAGATGTCCAAATTTTAGATGAAACGGCCCCATTAAAAGCGGTGATTTTAGGTTCTGCCAAGGGAATCGGAGAAGAGCCGGATTTAGAGGATGCCTATGATCCTAAAAGTAAGATGCACATTGAAGCAGGTACATTTCCTGTTGAGAAAGATATGGTGGTGGAGATGGATGCCTTTGAAACTGTTTTAAAGAAACATGGGGTTGAAGTTTACAGGCCTGAGGTGATAATGAATTACAATCAGATTTTCTCCAGAGATATTGGGTTTGTAATAGAAGATAAGTTTGTGAAGCCAAGAATTCTGAAAAACAGGAGACGAGAAATTGAGGGCATACAATATATCATAGATAAGATACCTGAAAGCCAAATAGTAAATGTTCCTGAAGGTGTGCAGATAGAGGGAGGCGATGTAATGCCATGGCATGATCATATTTTTGTTGGTTATTCTAAACAGCCTGATTTTGATGAATATATTGTGGCCAGGACCAATGAAGAGGGTGTGCAATTTTTGATTGACAACTTTCCTAATAAAACGGTAAAGGCATTTGAGCTACATAAGTCTGATGACAATGCTTATGATAATGCCCTACACCTCGATTGCTGCTTTCAGCCGGTCGGTACAGATAAGGCCATCATTCATAAAGAAGGCTTTAAAAACGAAGCCGACTATCACTTTTTGGTAGACTTCTTCGGTAAGGAAAATGTATTTGATATCACCAAAGAGGAGATGTTTGACATGAATTCAAATGTCTTTTCGATATCGCCAAAAGTGGTGGTGTCAGAAAAGGGCTTTACAAGACTTAACAAGCAATTAAGAGATTGGGGATTGACTGTAGAAGAAATTCCATATTCCGAGATAGCCAAAATGGAAGGCTTGCTAAGATGCTCAACATTACCATTAAAAAGAGAATATTAATGATGGCTAGACAGAGTACAGATACAATCATGATGATTAGACCTGTTCGTTTTAGGATGAACGAGCAGACTGCAGTTAACAATTATTATCAAAAAGTATTGGATGGTCTCACTGCAGATCAGGTACAAGAAAAAGCTTTGGGTGAATTTGATGACTTTGTAGAAAAGTTGCGTCTAAAGGGAGTGAATGTAATTGTAGTTGATGATACACTTGATCCTGACACCCCAGATTCTATATTCCCTAATAACTGGATCTCTTTCCATGATGATGGTAGAATAGGGCTTTATCCGATGTTTGCTGAAAACAGAAGGTTGGAAAGAAGAAGTGACATTATTGAAAAACTGAGAGATCAATTCTCGGTAAGTGCTCTTGTTGACTTCACTGAGTTTGAAAGCTCAAATATCTTTTTGGAAGGCACAGGCAGCATGATTCTAGACAGACCGAATAAGATAGTTTATGCAGCCATGTCTGAGCGTACTCAAGAGCAACCCCTTGACGAGTTTTGTGAGGCATTTGGCTATGAAGCTGTTAAGTTTATTGCCAATCAGGATGTTGATGGCAAAAGGTTGCCAATATATCATACCAATGTGATGATGTGCGTAGCCGATGAATTTGCTATATTATGTGTTGATAGTATTGATGACCAAAGTGAAAGGAAAGAGGTTATTGATAAACTAGAAAGCACAGGCAAGGAAGTTATTTCAATATCTGAAGATCAAAAGCATCACTTTGCTGGCAATATGCTACAGGTGAGATCAAAAAATGACGAACTATATTTGGTGATGTCCGCAGCGGCTTACCAATCATTAAATGAAGATCAAATTAGTAAAATAGAAAAATACTGCCCAATAATCCACAGCTCTTTAGACACAATTGAAGCCCTTGGTGGTGGAAGTGCAAGGTGCATGATGGCGGAAGTATTTTTACCCAAAAAATAATATTATGGCAAACAGTCCAATTTCCGATTTTATAGAACACCACTATCTGCATTTTAATGCAGCAGCTTTGGTGGATGCAGCCAAGGGCTACAAAAAGCACTTAGCTGAAGATAAAAAAATGTTAATCTCCTTAGCTGGAGCTATGAGTACTGGTGAGTTAGGTAAATCATTATCTGAGATTATTCGTCAGGATAAGGTGCATATCATCTCTTGTACAGGTGCAAACCTTGAGGAAGATGTAATGAATCTTGTTGCGCATTCGCATTATAAAAGAGTGCCTAATTATAGAGATTTAACACCTCAGGACGAGTGGGATTTGTTGGAGAAAGGACTTAACAGAGTTACAGACACTTGTATCCCTGAAGAGGAAGCATTTAGAAGGATTCAAAAGCATATTTTTAAAATATGGAAAGATGCCGAAGACAATGGTGAAAGAATGTTTCCCCATGAATTTCTATTCAAGTTGTTAAATTCAGGAGTGATGGAGCAGTACTATGAAATCGATCCAAAGAACAGCTGGATGCTAGAAGCGGCCAAGAAGAACTTGCCAATGGTTGTACCTGGATGGGAAGATTCTACGCTAGGAAATATCTTTGCTTCTTATTGTATTAAAGGTGAATTGAAGCCTTCTACTATGAAGTCAGGCATTGAGTACATGACATTCCTTGCTGATTGGTATGCTAAAAATGCTGAAGACAAAGGTATAGGCTTCTTCCAGATTGGTGGTGGTATTGCAGGTGACTTTCCTATTTGTGTAGTGCCAATGCTTTATCAGGATATGGAAATGGAGAGCATTCCATTCTGGAGCTATTTCTGTCAGATATCCGATTCAACAACGAGCTATGGATCTTACTCAGGTGCAGTTCCTAATGAAAAAATCACATGGGGCAAACTAGACATTAACACGCCAAAATATATTGTGGAATCAGATGCAACAATTGTTGCCCCATTAATTTTCGCCTACATATTAGGCTGGTAAAATGGAACCAAAAACTACAGATACCGCTTCGTACCTTCTCAATATTCGTAATCTCACGATTGAAGATTATGACACAATGATTGAGGTCATGAATAGGAGTTATCCTACCATGAATGAAGTGTGGCACAAAAAGCACATTCAAAAGCTACTTACCATCTTTCCTGAAGGGCAAGTATGTGTTGAGGATAACGGAGTGTTGGTTGCCTTTGCACTATGTATTGTCATCGATTATTCAGTTTTTGGTGATAATCACACCTACGCGCAGATAATTGGTAAAAATGCATCTTTCGATTCTCATACAGATGACGGAGATACTCTTTATGGTATTGATGTCTGCGTTGATCCAGAGTATAGAGGGCTAAGATTGGGAAGAAGGTTATATGATGCTCGTAAAGAAATTTGTGAGAATCTTAATCTTAAAGGAATTGTAGCCGGGGGTAGAATGCCAAACTATCATAAGCATAGTAACGAACTATCACCAAAAGAATACATTCAAAAAGTACGTGAAAAGGAGATTTACGACCCGGTTTTATATTTCCAGATGAGTAATGATTTTCACGTTAAGAAGGTATTGAGAAATTACCTTCCTGATGATAAAGACTCCAAGCAAAATGCAGTTTTGATTGAGTGGAATAATATCTACTATCAGGATAATGTTGATATTGGTGCTGCGAAATCTCATGCCAGGATAGGTGTTGTGCAGTGGCAGTTAAGAACAGTAAGAAACCTTGAATCGTTTTTTGAGAATGTAGAATTTTTCGTTGATGCAGTAAGCGGTTATAAGGCAGATTTTGTATTGTTTCCTGAGCTATTCAATGCCCCTTTGATGGCTGAATTTAATGAAGATAATGCTGCCACAGCCATAAGAAAGCTGGCCGGTTATACTGATGAAATCAGAGATAGGCTTCAGCAATATGCTTTGGAATACAATATCAACATAATTGCCGGTAGTATGCCTGTTTATGAAGATGAGAAGCTTTATAACGTGGCCTATTTATTTCGAAGAAACGGCACATTCGAAACTCAAAAGAAGATACATGTTACCCCTGCCGAAAGAGGAGATTGGGGTATGACCGGTGGAGATCAGGTTCAGGTGTTTGATACTGATGCCGGTAAGATCGGTATATTGATTTGTTATGATTCGGAATTTCCTGAGCTAGGTAGAATTTTGGCAGAACAAGGGATGCAAATACTGTTTGTCCCTTTTGCTACTGATATGCAAAATGGATATTTGAGAGTAAGAATATGTTCTCAGGCACGAGCTATTGAAAATGAGTGTTATGTGGCCATTTCTGGCAGTGTTGGAAACCTGCCTAAGGTGGTGAACATGGATATCCAATTTGGACAGTCTGCAGTGTTTTCACCTTCTGATTTTGCATTTCCTTCTAATGCTACAGTGGCCGAGGGAACACCAAATACTGAGAATACAATTATTTGCGATGTAGATCTAAATGATCTCAAACATTTACATACACACGGAAGTGTAAGAAACTTAAAAGATCGTAGACATGACCTCTACGAAATTAAATTGAAGAAATAAATGAATATAGAAAAGAGTCTTCAACAGGACATCTCAAAGGCATTTAGTACCTTATTTCAGGCCGAATTAAAAGCAGATGAAATAGCGCTGCAACCTACAAGAAAAGAGTTTGAAGGATCACATACTTTTGTGTGCTTCCCTTATGCAAGACTTTCTAAGAAAAATCCGGAAGAAACAGGAAAACTGCTAGGAACACACCTTGTTGAAAATTCTGAGGTTGTTGAAGACTTCAATGTAGTTAAGGGGTTCCTTAATCTGGTGCTTACCGATGCTACCTGGGTGGGGGCTTTTAAGGATATATTCAATGCAGAAAACTTTGGTTTTCAACCTGCCAACGGTAAAGAGGTGATGATTGAGTATTCATCACCAAATACTAACAAGCCATTACACTTAGGGCATTTAAGAAACAACTTTTTAGGGTGGTCAGTGGCTGAGATTTTGAAGGCCAATGGCTATAATGTTCATAAAGTTCAAATCATTAATGACCGTGGTATTCACATTTGTAAATCAATGGTGGCCTGGCAACTTTATGGAGATGGAGAAACCCCGGAATCATCGGGCAAAAAGGGAGATAAGCTTGTTGGTGATTACTATGTGAAGTTCGATCAGGAGTACAAGAAAGAAATAGCTGAACTTGAAAAAAAGGGGATGGCTAAAGAGCAAGCTGAAAAGGAAGCTCCAATCTTTAAAAAGGCTCAAGAACTTCTTCTAAAGTGGGAAAATAAGGAGCCTGAAGTCTATCAACTTTGGCAAACCATGAACGGCTGGGTGTATGATGGCTTTGATGTGACTTATAAAACCATGGGAGTGGATTTTGATAAGCTTTATTATGAGTCAAGTACTTATTTGCTAGGAAAAGAACAGGCCCTTGAAGGAGTTGAAAAGGGAGTATTCTTTCAGAAAGAAGATGGGTCTGTGTGGGTTGATTTAACTGACGAAGGACTTGATCAAAAATTGCTGCTAAGAGCAGATGGTACATCAGTTTACATGACTCAGGACATTGGTACCGCCATTCTAAGATTTACCGATTTTCCTAAAATATCGAAACAGATTTATACTGTAGGTAATGAGCAAGAGTACCATTTTAATGTGCTGTTCAAAATACTCGCTAAACTAGGATACTCGTGGGCTAAAGAATGCTACCATTTGTCATATGGCATGGTTGACTTGCCTACTGGTAAAATGAAATCAAGAGAAGGGACTGTTGTAGATGCGGATGACCTAATGCAGGAAATGGTAGATACCGCCAAGGCTCATACCGCTGAGCTCGGTAAGGTTGATGACTTTACTAAGGAGCAAGCCAAAGAGCTTTATGAAATATTAGGCTTGGGTGCTTTAAAGTACTTTTTGCTAAAAGTTGACCCGAGGAAACGCATGCTGTTTGATCCGGAAGAGTCCATACAATTCCATGGAAATACAGCGCCATTTATACAATATACACATGCCAGAATATCAGCGATTTTAAGAAAGGCTGATCAATTGGGCATTAAGCCAGATTACAATTCCTTTGATAATCTCAATTCTTTGCACGGCAGTGAAGTAGGAATAATAGGAACACTTTCAGATTACCCCAAGAAGGTAAAAGAAGCTGGTGAAAATTACTCGCCAGATGTGATAGCTCAATATGTCTATGATTTGGCCAAAGACTATAATCGCTTCTATCAGGAGATATCCATTTTCAACGAGGAAGATCAGGATGCACTAAAATTCAGAATTGCTTTATCAACTGTGGTGGCACAGACAATTCAGAAGGCTATGGGTTTGTTAGGCATCAAGGTGCCGAGCAGAATGTAGGTTATTTTAGTCTATCATTTATCGTTTTTCTGAACGATATTCCTACTGGAATTTTGTGTTCAGCTATGTGAATTTGATGATTCTCAATTTTGGTAATTTTGTCTACAGAAACTATATAAGACCTATGGGTTTGAATGAATGAATCATTCAATTTAGCCAATGTTTCTTTCATGTTGCTCAGCTCCAGAATTTTAGCGGTCGCAGTTACATATTTGATATAATTGCCATCAGCCTGAATATAAAGAATGTCTGATAATTTCACTCTATGAGTAACGGTGCCGCTTTTTATAGAAATTATTTCATCCTTGTGCTCTTCTTTAGGCATGCTGTGAGTACTCGTCTTATCCTGTTCAGCTTTGTTTACAGCCTTTAAGAAACGTCCAAAAGGTATTGGTTTAACAAGATAATCCAAAGCATCAATAGTATAGCTTTTCACAGCATATTCACTATAGGCCGTGGTGAATATTACCTTTGGCTTGTAGTTTAATGTTTCTAATAACTCGAAGCCGTTTAGTCCTTTCATGTTGATGTCGAGGAACAGCAGATCTATTTTGTTTTCGGAAAGAAAACGGCTGGCTTCTATAGGATCGGTAAATTTTCCAGCTAGTTCAAGTGTATCTACCTTTTTAACATATAAATCAATAACTTCAAGAGCATTCTGCTCATCATCTACGGCTACACATTTCATAAAATATAAAGTTTAAGATCTACCTGATAAAAACCATTTTGCTGTACAATATCAAGATCGTACTTTTTAGGATATAATATCTCCAATCGCTTCCTAACATTCTCAAGGCCAATTCTATTGGATGAAATGGCTTCGTTATCTTCCATTATTTTATTAACAATTGTAAAATTAAAGACCGTACCATTTGTATCAATAGAAATGTCAATTGTAGTTTTTTCCTGAGCTGAAACTCCGTATTTAAATGCATTTTCAATGAAAGGTATTAATAGCATTGGGGCGATACAAATACCAGTTTTTTCATTTTTTACTTCAAAATTGACATTTATCTGTTTACCAAATCGAAGTTCCTGTAGGTAGATATAATCCTGTATATACTGCACTTCCTGGTTTAGAGGTACAGCTTCTTGACTTGATTTATCAAATACATAACGCATCATTTCAGAAAGTTTACTTATTCCCTCTGCGGTCTTTTCATCACCATGCTGCAATGACATAGAGAATAGGTTGTTGAGTGCGTTAAAAAGAAAATGAGGGTTTATCTGACTTTTTAGTAATTCAAGCTCTGTTCTCAACTGCCATTCATTGATCATTGTTCTTTGCTTTTCATTGTAGAACCAATCTTTTGAAAATCGAAAGGCCAGTGCTGCCACAATAATTAAAACGTGAGTTATCACAATCATTGCGATAATCTCACCCCAGGCGTTACTCAATTCACCACCTTGCTGATGGTAGATGCTAGCGTCAATTACAACTTCCAAAGCAGTTAATAGAATGAAGGTTAGCAATACATTTACTAAGAATGGGGTAAAGCCTTTTTTTCTTAGTATCACTGGCACAACATAATATATGATGCTATAAAACAATATGAGGTTTATAACACTACCTAATATTGAAGGTAACAGTAGGGAATAATCTATTGACCTAAAAACGCCAAAGGTGAGGTCGAAAGTGGGATTGTTTAATAGTAGTAGTGCAATTGCCACAACTACAATTGGAATGATCCAGTCGAGTTTGCTGATGTTATTCACAAGTCTAAGATAAAAGTAAAGCAGATTAAAAACAGCAACGCTTTATCAACTCATCAATAACCATGATGAACTATCGGAATTAATGTGTCAATGTTATAGACGAATTCAGGCACGTATTCAATACGCTATTACCTTTAATTCATGTATTCTTTTTCTATTGCTCGGTGATGAAAATTAGAATTGCTGAAAATTCAAATTATGAAAAGAATATTAATAACTGCACTTCTAATCATGACCGGTTACATGGTAGGTGCACAATTTAAAACCGATCAAATAAGGGAATCATTATCAGAACGGGTCTTAAAAACAATGAAGAAACGAGACATTGTTGGAGCCAGTATAGCCGTAGTTTCAAAGGACTCTGTTTTATGGATAGACACGTTTGGGTTTTCAGACAAAGAAAGCTCAATAAAAGTAAAGCCCACTACGCTTTTTGGCTTGGGATCTGTCACCAAAGTTTTTACTTCTACAGCTGTGATGCAACTAGCGGATCAGAATCAACTAAATATCGATGAGCCTTTGAAAACCTATTTGAAGGACTTTAATATTAAAGGCGAAGGCTCAAATTTTGTGACACCTCGTAATGTAATGACTCATCACTCGGGCTTACCTTCGGATATTTTCAAGGGGATATTTAGTAACAGGCCAGAAGATTATAAGACCACACTTCAATATATAAACAATGAATACATGGCTGGAAAGCCCAATGAAATCAGGGCTTATTCGAACCCTGGATACACATTGTTGGGGCATATGATAGCAGACGTTTCAGGGCAGGAATATAATGAATATGTACAGGAGAATATATTTAAGGTCCTTCAAATGGACAATAGCGGATATAATCTGGTAGACGAAGCCAGCAAAACCTATGATGGAGAAGGTCTATATAAAAAGGATGTCTTCTTAAGGGATACTCCAGCAGGGGGAATGTTCAGCTCTGCTGAAGAAATGACAAAGTTTATGAAGTCATATCTCAATAAATCATCGAATTTACTAAAGACAGAAACTTATGATTTGATAGCTACCAAACAGCATCAAAATAGTGAATTGAATATGGAATCAGAGTTTGCTCTCGGATGGAGTTTAAGTAAGAGGCCATATTCTGGTAAAATCTTAAGTCATACAGGTACAACCTTATACTTCAATGCAGCTTTAGCAATGGCTCCTGACGCTGGTTATGGTGTTGTCATACTAACCAATTCTGCTAAAGGAGGGTGGCTTTTTAAAGAAGCTTTTAAAGTGCTAGAGGAGCTTGCCCAGGAAGCTGGCAGAACCAAAGTGGAAATTGAAACCATGGATATTGGCAGTAAAGAACGAGTGAAGTTAAGTGAGTCAACATTAAATCAGTATGTGGGTACCTATGCTACTCCAGGAGCGTATTTTAATGTTAAAAGAAGGGGTAAGAGGCTTGGTATGGAGTTGCAAGGATTGAAAATTCGCTTATTAGCCGTAGGTGAAAATACATTCATTCCTAAAATCATGCTATTTGGTTTCATTCCTATAAGGTTGGGCGATACACGTTTTTATTTTGAAACTGTGGCTGGACATAAAGTAATGACATTGCTTGAAGAGGGAGATCCAAAAGAACTTATGGCTGAGAAATTAGAAAGAAAGCAACTGAGTGATGCCTGGAAAAGTAGAGTGGGGAAATACGAAGTTGCTAACAATGATCCAAGCGAAAGATCCTTATTTAAAGGGTTTGAGCTGGTTGAAGAAGACGGCCTTATGATCTTCAAAATGGAGCAACCCGATACCAAACAAAAAATGGGTCTTGTCCTTGATATCATTGATGACAAAAGAGCTAAAACTGCAGGATTAGGTAGATATGGTGGGCAGTCAGTATTGTATGACAAAGAACTGCTTCATGTATTCGGATTTCAACTTAAAAGAATAATCAATGAATAAGTTAAATAGTTTAGGCAAAAAGGGCTGGCAATTTGTAATTCTAACAGTACTTCTGTCTGCGATACCATATTATTTTATAATAACAGATCAATCATTAGAGAGCTCATGGCCTTTGGTTTTAATGTGGATGCCAGGAGTAGCAGCCATTATATTAAGATTGGTTTATCGGGAAGGACTTTTTTCGGGCCTAAATTGGAATCCACTAAAAGGTTTAAAATGGATCTTTATAGCAGCTGCTGTACCGCTTTCAATTGAATTATTCAGCCTAATCCTTACTGTAAACCTGGGAGGAGCTGAACTTAAGGAAGGTTTTTTTAGCTGGGACAATGGGATGATAAAATTGCGTGGAATGGCTCTGATATTTGGAGCACAAGCTCAGCCCTGGTATATGTTTATCCCCAATTTTTTGCTTTCTTTCTTTGTAGGCACCTTATTTTATAGCGTACTATTTGCTTTTGGTGAAGAATATGGGTGGAGAGGGTACTTGCAGAAAAAATGGGACGGGAATAGCAGGTTAAAGACCTTTCTAATAATCGGTGTCATTTGGGGATTATGGCACTTACCCGGAATTCTATTAGGACACAATTTTCCAACTTATCCAATATTTGGGGGTTTAATTCTGATGCCGCTTGTGACGGTCGCGTTTTCGATTGTCTTCGGTACTGCTTTAAATAAAACGAATGTAATATGGGTCCCAGTAATTTTACATGGAGCCGTTAATATAAGTGCCGAGATTTCTAACGCAGCTTTCATAGAAAGCTCAGTAGTTCATTGGATTAATGATGCTATCTGGATTGGCTGTTGGCTCGTAACGGGTCTTATATTTTACTTAAAATATTTATCCTTATCCAAAAATATTTGAGCAAGGTGTGTTTTGACCTGATTTGTAGTGAGGGGGCAATCATTTTTAAGGTTGCCCCATTTTGTCTACGCTGCTTTAAAATATCCTGTAACTAATCAACTTATTCAGCCTGATGTTGGTGGTGGTTCTCTTGAGAGTGCCGTGTACATCAAAATCATAATTAGTGCTGATCATTAGCTTCTTGTAGTTGATTACCGAAGTTTGAGTTTCACCAATCCATACATCTTTAGCGGGGCCAAACTGGCTTTGTATCATCGGATTGCTAACTCTTGAATGTGAAGTTAATGTCTGTAGTTCGAAGCCTGATTTGAACTTGGTGCTTTTTACTGGCTGAAAATCACTTGTTATAAATGATGGAGACTTATAAGTGAAGTCACTTTTGACTTGTGCCAATGAAATAGTAGTAAGCGGCAAGAGAAATATTAGACTTAATAGCAGTTTCTTTTTCATGGCATTGTATTTTTGTGGATACTCCAAAAGGCAACATTATAAATATAATTATTTTAATTTGTTTTAGCAATGAAGAAATGGCTTTCAGCATTTAGGTTAAGAACACTCCCTCTGGCACTTTCCAGCATAGGAATGGGCAGTTTTTTGGCTGCCGCAGTTGGTCAGTTCAATTGGAGTATTTTTGCTCTTTGTGCACTTACAACCATCTTCTTGCAGATACTTTCTAACCTGGCCAATGATTATGGCGATACCGTAAATGGTGCGGATAGCGAGCATCGTGAAGGTCCCCAAAGGGCGGTGCAATCAGGAGAGATTTCTTTAGGTGCTATGAAGGCTGCCATGGCCATTTTTATAGTCCTATGTCTTATTTCAGGAATCTCACTGCTATATATTTCTTTTGGGTTAAACATGCAGGCCTTCTTGTTCTTCTTCGGATTGGGGATATTAGCCATACTTGCCGCCATAGCCTACACAGCAGGCAGAAAACCATACGGCTATATGGGCCTTGGCGATTTGTCGGTTTTGACTTTTTTTGGTTTAGTAGGGGTGATGGGTTCTTACTATCTCTATACTAATTCTATAAGTCTGGATCTGATTTTACCGGCTATTTCATGTGGGCTATTTTCAGTGGCCGTGTTGAATGTTAATAACATCCGGGATATTGAATCTGATAAAAAGGCTGGTAAGTTTTCTATACCCGTAAGGATAGGCAGAGAAGCAGCAGTGAGATACCATGTCGCCCTTATTCTTTTAGGTGTGTTAGCATCGTGTATTTACTGTTTTATTAACTATCACTCCTGGTATCAATTTGCATTTATAGTAGTGCTACCACTTTTTAGTGTTAATATCAAAGCGGTCAAGAACAAAACAAGTGCTAAAGAGCTTGATCCTTATCTCAAGCAAATGGCCTTGTCAACGTTGATATTCATCTTGTTTTTTGGCTTTGGTCAATTGCTATAAATGACAACAGTCAGTTTATAGGTTGATTTCCTTCATGGAATGGTTTGTTTTCTTTTTTCAACTTTGGATTCAAGAAAACATTGAAGCCATGAAAACTATACTTGTACCTACCGATTTTTCTCAACAAGCCGAAAACGCTACGGCAATAGCAGCGAATCTGGCTGAAAAAACAAAATCTACCATTATTTTACTTCACGTTATTGAAGATAACGCCATTTCCATGGTCAGTTACACTGGTGAATTGGCCATGCCTGGCATTGAAGATCGATTGTATATTTATAAGCTCATAGAAAAGGCAAAGCATCAGTTTCAGGAGCTGAGGGGAAAATATCCTGGGGTTACATTTCAGGAAGAAATAAAAATAGGCAACCCATATTATGGAGTACAAGAGATTATCAAAGATTTTGAAATAGACCTAATTTTAATGGGTACTAAAGGCGCAAGTGGTATGCAGGAGTTTTTAATTGGATCTAATGCCGAGAAAGTTGTGAGAAATGCCAAATGCCCAGTATTGACCGTGCACGATGATATGAATGAACTCAAATTGAATACTGTAGCTTTTGCTACTGATGGTAAAATTGGTGGTGGAGAACATTTAAAAGTGTTAAAAAAACTTAGACAGTTCTTCGATTTTGATATTTACCTGGTACGAGTAAATACGCCAAATAATTTCCTTACCGATCGTGATTCAACACTTGAACTAAAAGCATTTGCAGACAATAATCAGTTAGATAATTATAAGTTAAGAATCTATAATGATGTCACTGAGGAGGAGGGGATCCTTCATTTTGCTAATGAGGTAAATGCCGATTTGATTGTTATGGGAACGCACGGGAGAACTGGCTTGGCGCATCTTATTGGTGGCAGTATAGCTGAGGAGGTTGTTAACCATACTAAAAGACCTGTTTTGACTTATACGCTAAAGCACTAATACTACAGGTAAATTTTTGTTGTCATAATTCAATTAGCTATTTTGAGCAGTAATGATTTAACTGTTTAAACATCAAGCTAATATGGTAAGGCAAAAGCTCAAGGCTTCCTCGCTCGGTATCAATCCAGAATTTAAGAATAGAGGCGAAGAACAGACAAGAATTGAAACATTCAGTGATGCAGTTTTTGCTTTGGCAGTTACGTTATTGGTGTTGTCATCTACGGTTCCGACTACTTATGATCAGCTTCTAGAGTCATTTGTAAACATCATTCCATTTGGCATCTGTATCACCTTGCTGATGATGATATGGTTTCAGCATTATATTTTCTTTATTAGATATGGATTTAAGGATGTGAAGATTGTAGTGATCAACAGCTTTTTACTTTTCTTGATCCTTACTTATATCTATCCACTCAAGTTCTTATTTCAAATGTTAGTGCATTTATATATAGCATTAATAGGAGGAGATCAGGCAGCAGTGGACCTAATATTTAAGGATATAATACAGCCCGATCAAATGACAAGTTTGATGGTGATTTATGGACTAGGGGCTGCAGCTGTTTTTGGTACTTTGGGTATGATGTATCTCTTGGCTTACAAACGAAGAGATGATCTGAAATTGACTGTTTTGGAAGTTTTTCATACTAAAAGTAATGTTTATTACAATTTTCTGATGGCAGCAGTACCTTTAATCTCAGTGTTTTTTGCCTTGGTTTCAAATGCTTTCATAGCAGGTATCAGCTATTGGCTATACGGATTGATCATGCCTTTATTTGGCTATCTGAGACGTAAAAAGGGACTGAAGCTTCTTAAGCGTTAAGTCGACACTCTTGGGAATTTACTGAAATCAGGCTTTCTTTTCTCTAAAAATGCATTTCTTCCTTCTTCGGCCTCCTCGGTCATGTACGCCAATCTGGTTGCTTCGCCAGCGAATACCTGCTGTCCAACCATGCCATCATCCGTAAGATTAAAAGCAAACTTGAGCATGCGAATTGATGTGGGAGATTTCTCGAGGATTTCCTGCGCCCATTGGTAGGCAGTATCTTCTAATTCAGCATGCGGTATTACAGCATTCACCATACCCATATCAAAAGCCTCTTGTGCAGAATAATTTCTTCCTAAAAAGAAGATTTCACGAGCTCTTTTCTGTCCGACCATTTTAGCCAGGTAGGCTGATCCATAGCCACCATCAAAGCTGGTTACATCAGCATCTGTCTGTTTAAAGATAGCATGCTCTTTACTGGCCAGAGTAAGATCACAAACTACATGCAAGCTATGGCCACCACCAACTGCCCAACCTGGCACCACAGCAATAACGGCCTTAGGCATAAATCTTATCAATCGTTGTACCTCAAGGATGTTGAGTCTGCCTACACCGCTTTCATCAACATAACCACTTTTGCCTCTGGCTTTTTGGTCACCACCAGAGCAGAAAGAATAAACACCATCTTTTGAAGAAGGGCCTTCAGCAGAAAGTAAGACCACTCCGATATTCGGGTCTTCACGTGCATCTAAAAATGCATCGAAAAGTTCAGCCGTAGTTTTTGGTCTGAAGGCATTACGCACGTCAGGTCTGTTGAAGGCTATTCTGGCCGTAGCTCCAGATTTTTTATAGGTAATGTCTGTATATTCTTTGGCGGTTATCCAGTTGGCTTTTTCCATTGATCTGCAATTTTTTGAAGGAGTAAAACTAAGAAATTAGGGTTTTATATTTGGTTAGTTGACCAAATTAATGGTTCAGCTCAAAGGTTCTGTCTGTACTACCAATCGGTGATTTTACTTCAGTAAAACCTAGCCTCTCAAGTAGTTGAGCACTCTTCTTATTTGTGGGAGCAGTAATTGCATAAAGCTTCGGAATATTCAACGTTTCAAAAGCATATTGTATTACAGCCTCACTGGCCTCCCTGGCCAGACCTTTTCCATTATATTCTGGTAGCAACGCAAAACCCAGATCAGGATATTCAAGATATTCCCTTTTGAAAAGGCCACAGATCCCTATATTTTCAGAAGAGCTGTCGAGTTGAACCAGATATGGGCCGTACCCAAAGTTCTCATAGCGATTTAGCGCCCAAGTCTGAATAAAACTTTTCGCATCATGCGCATTTCTCACATTTCTATCGCCAACAAACTGAAGCCACCCTTCTGTGTTGACGAGCTTAAAGATGAATTCTGCATCTTGAGTTGTGATTTTACGTTGGCTAACACGACTTGATTTTATTATGAATTCGGATTTTACATTCATGATTTACGCGCTCCAAAAGCTGTTCTTAATAAGGCTAATTTGTTCCGCAAGATAAAAAGCATGAGGTAATAAATAGTAGCCCAAACTAACATTCCAATCGCATCTTCACCACCGAACAAATATTCCGCTATTAAGAAGCCAAAACCAGCGCAGATCATATAAATAAAAAATCGCCCAAAGGTGATCATGATCTCGCCTATCAAATCATCTTTCTTGTTTTTGGTATGCGGCACATTCATTCTTGAGTAAATGATGAGTACAAATATTATAGCCGTCCACCACGCACCAAAACCTATTGCAATAGCTATTATAAATAAAAAGTAGAATGAGCCTGTGGCAATCAGAAGTAGATTTTTGGTTCTTTCATTGGTTGAAAAGAACAGTGCTACAGCTATACCTACATTAGAGTGGATCATGAGGAATTCAACAATGATGTAGTTGCCAAAATTCTCAACTGTACTGTAATCAAGGAAGCCGACTGAGCATAATACTCCAAAATACATGCAGGCGGAGAGGAGTTCCGGGTTTATGTATTTGGTAATTTGACCAAACAAAAAACCTTTGGAAATACTGTTTACAATAGAAGAAGCCAAACCTGCCATGGTTAAATATACTGAAGATGTATTTAATTATGGCGTCCCTTTGATGGAGGTACGACTGAGAAGTCTCCCAATTATAAAAGGAGATGTCTAGTTACGTTGCACTTCACATCGACATGACGAATGCTGATAGGTAGGTTATTACTCAATGGTAAATCCTTTGTCGTGGTTCGTGGTTTCACGAACCGATTGTTATCATTACTTGTTTTGTGAAAACACAAACCAAGGTGGTGGTTTTCTATTTTGACTTTAGCTATCTGATGGAATTATATATGCGATACCAAACTCTAAAATTGTCAAGCCAACTAAAATTCCTATCAATGATAAAAACTGAGTCAATGCTCTTCGTTTGGAACTAGGGTCATTCTTTCTAAATAAATTCATTAAGACTTTGGCAGCAAAATATATTATCACACCTGCTTTTGCTAGTGTTAGAATTGAGAAAATAATTGATTTCATCTAATGGAAATATTTGGGTGGTTCTACACTTATAATTCACTTAAGCCTGATTTAGTCTATATGAATTATTAATCCACCAAAATATCAAAACTTGCTGTGTAAAACCAAAGGAGATTAAGAACAGTATTATGCTACTTCAAATAGCCGTAACATTTCCAAAATAAAACTTATTTTTGTTTGGAACGTTTGTTTCAATATGCCGAAGTCTGTTTTATTTGATAGAGAAGAAACCATCAGAAAGGTAACTGATCTCTTTTGGGAAAAAGGTTACAATGGTACTTCTATGCAGGACTTGGTAGATGTTACTGGGCTAAACCGCTCTAGTATTTACAATACCTACGGTGACAAATTTCAGTTGTTTAAAGAAGCACTTTGTCATTATCAGCGACAGCAAAATGATATGCTTCAAAACACACAGGATAAAAGCAAATCTCCTAAAGACGCCATAAAGTTATTATTTGATGGCGTTTGGTCAGAAATGTCAAACGGTCCTACCAAAGGCTGTTTTCTATCTAACTGTGCCACCGAATTGAGCAATACCGATCAGCGCATTCATGAATTTTTAATTGACAATCAGAATAAGGTAGTGCAGAGTTTTGAAAAGCTTATCATCAAAGCGCAGGAAGTAGGGGAGATAGAGTCGTCTAAGGACGCACATATTCTCGCTCAGTATATTTTTTCATCCCTGCAAGGCCTTCGTGTAACGGCCATGGTGGATAATAATAAAGACCATATCAAAGGAATAGCCGAACAGGTGTTGTCCTCTCTTTAATTTTAACTATCTGATTATTAGCGCTTTGAAAATTATTTTCAAATAAAAATATTTTATTTGAAACAATCGTTTCAATATACCCGTTATCTGAACCAAACGTTTCAAATAAAAATTAATCAACACATGGGAAAATTAGAAAATAAGGTAGCATTAATTACTGGAGGTAACAGTGGTATAGGATTAGCCACTGCTAAGCTATTTGCAGAAGAAGGTGCGAAAGTTATAATTACAGGACGAAGACTTGATGCATTGGAAGATGCTGTTAAAGAGATAGGTCATGATGCTAAATTTGTATTGGCCGATGCAGCCAAATACGATTCTGCTAAGAAATCTGTGGATGCGGCTGTTTCGTTATATGGAAACATCGATATCCTATTCTTAAATGCTGGTATTGCATTTTTTGCTCCGGTATCTGAGATCACTGAAGAACATTTTGATGATCATTTTAACATCAATGTTAAAAATCCATTTTTCACTATCAAGGAGGCTATACCTTACTTAAATGAAGGCGGTGTAGTTATTAGCAATACGTCAATTGTTCACCAAAAAGGATTTCCTGGTTCTGGTGTGTACTCTTCAACAAAAGGCGCATTACGCACTTTAACTAGAATCTTGGCAAATGAATTGGCTGCTAAAAACATCAGAACTGTGAGCGTGGCTCCGGGTCCGATAGAAACGCCTATTTATGGTAAAATGCCAATGACTCAGGAAGAGTTAGAAGGAATGGGAGCCAGTTTTGCTCAGCAAGTGCCACTAGGCCGTTTTGGAACTTCCGAAGAAATTGCCAAGACAGTATTGTTCCTAGCTTCAAATGATGCTTCTTTCATCAACGGTGTGGAAGTTGCAGTTGATGGTGGCTTAAGTCAGGTATAAATTAAGAGTCACTGCAGTGACCATTTCATATAGATGACGAAGCCCTAATGCAGGAATGTATTAGGGCTTTTGCTTTGCTCATTGTGAAATTTATTTTCTAAACAATTTAATATACTCAGTATTTCCTTCACTCTTTATTACTCTTAAGTAGAGTATTTTACTACTCGTTTTTGGTGGATTTAAGAGGAGCGTATTGGAGTTAGTAGAAACGGGTGTTTCCACACCTAATAAGACTCCCGAAATGTCATAATACTGCACTTTTACATTTGTGAAAACTTCTGTGTTTGGCCATGTTAAATATAAAACATCGCTAAATGGATTGGGATAAGCATTAAGCCGAGTCTTAGTTAAATCAGGAATGCCAACAGTTTCGTCAGGCGGGTAAAGCGCCTTTGAAGTTAATAGTGACTTTCTTCTCGGACTATTTTCTAAAACCGTTCGCATTCTGTCTATCTGATCATTGGTGAATATGTTCATGCACTCATCATTAGTATAGTCCATGTAATTTTCAATCATGGCTTTTTCTCCATCACATGATAGTTTATCGGTAGGACACCCATGGGTAATGTTTGAAGTTCTTGGAGTGTCATCACAGTAATCATCAATATCACAACTTCCTTCAAAGCCTTCATCTCCCCATATGTGAAAAAGGCCAAAAAAGTGCCCCATCTCATGAGTTCCTGTTCTACCCAGATTATAGTTTGTGTTAACAGAAACTTCACCAAAATGTACAGTGTTAATTGCTACTCCATCAATATCTTTTACAGGAATGCCATGTAAAGAATCGATTCCTGGTATTAAGAAGTCAGTTTCTTCTTCAAGGCCTGGCAGGTCGCTTATGGGGAATTTAGCTTCTCCTAACCCAGTATCCTGAATTCCCGGGAATGCCCAAATATTCAAATATTGGTAAGGATCCCAAAAGCTGTAATATGCGCTTAACCCTATCATGCTTCCTCCAAATGGAGGTGGGTCAAATTCAGTTCGATCAACTCTCACAATACCATCAGTGGCTTTACCGTCAGGTGCAGATTTAGCCAGTATAAATTCAATTCCTACATCTCCACCATCGGTGTGAGTGTTAAAACCTCGGGTTCCAACTTTTCTGCGAAAGTCTTCATTGATCACCCTTAACTGTGACAGAATTTGATCATCTGAAATATTAAAGCCCTCACCTATAGGCTCTCCATTATGTATTATATGGATGACGACAGGTATTTGATACACCTCGTTTTCGCGTCTACTATTTGTTGATTTGAAAGATCGCTGTGCTAACCAGTTTTCAAATGAGTTAGCAGTTTCAGATCGAATAGTGCTGCATCTGTCATCTTTAAGAATGGTTTGGCCAAAAATAATACCGGATGAAATTGTTAGAAGTAAAATGATAGCTAGTACCTTAGAAAAGCTGTTCATTGTTGATAAATGTAAATTGAAGGATGTTTTTGTTGCAGTCAAGTCATTTTGAATTGAATCTAAGTAGTCAGAAACGAGTGCATCTCGTCAATGTTTCAAAGTTGCTCATAATGTAATAGACCACAATGACTTAAAATCTGGGATATAAACTTGTATGATTTTTTCTCTCTTAGTTTATTTTATTTCTCTCAGCAGTCTTCAATAGTTTCTTCATCATTTCCTGATAAAAAATTTTGTGCCCTATAAAACTTGTGGTAAGTGTATTGGAAAATATAATTGCTCCCATTTTCTTTTCAGGGTCAAAAGAAACTACTGTTGCCACCCCTGGGTCAACACCAGTATGAGAAGGAAGCCTTGCCATGAGCAAGTAGTAAATCCAGTTGTCAAACTCATTATAGTTCCATGCCAGCGCCTGATATTCATTGGTCTCTGGGTATTGAACTTTCAGAAACTCCGTAATGGTTTCCTCCTTAAATAGCTGGATTCCATTATGTTTTCCTTTATTCAAAATCAAATTTATAAATTGAGCATAGTCAGCCACATTGGTTCTTAATTGCCCATCGGGATAGTCGGGGTAGCCATAATGGTTAAGCGTTTTGTAATGGGCCGTTTTAGAGTCATTTTCGACATACTCATGAGGTTTAGAGATATTGTCATCCTTAATCTGACTTAGAAACCAATAAGAAGACGTCATGTCCAAAGGCTCAAATATCTTTTCAGCAATGAACTCATTAAATGATTTCCCAGAGATAACCTCAATGATGTAACCGAGTAGCGCATAACCTGCATTACAATATGACTTTTCTGTAGTTGGTATTGCATTCATAAAATTTGTTTCCTGATTATAGTATTTACCTCCTTCTACAAAGTAATTCTTAACGAAACTCTCCAATGATTCAGGACTATCGCCACCTTTCTCCATTGTATAGAGTGCGTTCATGGTTTCTGTATTGTCTTTGAATGACGACATATGAGTCATCAACATGCGGCAGGTAACCAAAGTATTAGGATAGTTTGGGTTGAAGATTTTAAAGGGCAAATAAGCGTTGATGTCCTGATCCAAATCTAATAAACCATCTTCATAGAGTCTTAAAACTCCTAATGCCGTTACAGGTTTTGAACATGACGCAATCATAAAAAGTGTATTGTCATTAACAGGTAAGCTGGATTCGAAATCTCTATATCCATAGCTACCAATCCATTGTGTTTGTCCTTCCTTAATCAAGGCCATTTGCATACCGGCAATATTGGCTTTATTCATTTTCCTTTTGAAATACTTGTCCAATTTCTTAAGAGATTGAGCATTCATATCCATCACTGCCGAGAGTGTTAAAAGAACCATAATAAATGTTTTAAATACTTTGCTCATAGCCTTATTCTCCTAAAACAGTTCCATAAATTTTCTCCATAGCTGCTTTTGACTGTGTAAACTCATCAACCTTACCATAGTTGCCATTTACAGCCCAGGTGATAGTTACATCCTGCTTTGGGAAGTAGGCCATACTTGCGAAATATCCAATAGCATCACCGCTATGCATGTAGGCAGTGCCAAAGTCAGTTTCAATTCTGAAAATTCCCATTCCATAAAATGTTTGAAAACCATCGCCATACCCGTCTTTTGGAGCTACCCACGTCATCATTTCTTTTAATGACTCTTGTGAGAGAATATCTCCCTGAAATAGATTTGTCATAAATTTATTGAGATCATATGCATTTGAAATTAGGCCTCCATCAGCGGTGTAATAGTCCCAGCCACTGTAGTAAGTAGCGTTGATAAGGTTGAGATTACTATACAAATCAACATATCCACGGATGATACCATCAGGTACAGGATCGGTAGCTGCGAATTGTGTGAAAGTAAGATCGTAAGGAATGAATAGCTTTTCTTCAAAAACTTCATAGAATGGCTTTCCAGTGACTTTTTCTATGATCATTCCCAGGAGCACATAACCTGTATTAGAGTATAATACATCTGTGCCAGGAGCAAAGTACGCATCTTTACCTCTTGCCTGTTCCAGCAATTCATCAGGGCCCCATGACTTAGTCAAGTCATTCAAAGAGGCAGTTTGAAATTTGAGGCTTTGTATGTAGTTGTATATGCCGCTTGAGTGAAGCAGTAATTGTTTGATAGTAGATTCCTTAGCGTTTTCTAAACCTTTTATCTGATTATTTGAGAGATAGTCAGTGATCTGATCATCTAAATCTAGCAAACCTTCCTCTTGAAGCATTAAAATAGTGACAGCAGTAAATGTTTTTACAGTGCTGCCAACTCTGGTGATATTGCATGGGCTCAGGCGGATTCCGGAAGAAAGATCTGCAAACCCTTGAGCACCGGACCAATACCCATTTTGATTGTTATGGATAGTTAACATCATTCCCGGCACACCCGATCCGACTATTTCACTTATGAGATTGCTATACTCATCCTCTTTCGGATGATTTGGGCTATTCACCAATTCATTACAGTCATAATAGCTCTCAGGAAATGTTAAATCCTGCTCACAACTTATCATTAATGCCAGCACTACTAGCATTATTGTTATTTCTAATTTTTTATACATTCTAGAATTACTTTATAGGGTAAAACTTTGTGCCCAGATGCACATTGGTGTGAGACATTAAGGGAATAAATCCAGGTGAGTATGGGTACTCTATCCATGATTGGTACAAAAAGAAAATCTCAGTCGATTGTGGGTCATTCTTGTGAAGGTCATAACCCAAACCAATGGTTAATGAGGGCATAATACGAGCATTGCCCCGATCTCCTTTGTTTTCATATGAGGTACCATTAAATTGAAACTCTTGCTGTGTTGCAAAAGTATGGAGGTAGCCCAGGCCGATTTTAGTTTTGATGTTTATGCCTGCCCCCGTTTTATAATCAACGCCAAATTCTGCATTGGCATATAGTCCTTGAAACAGATTTCTATGAAACAAATAACCAACACTTACTGCTGGGTAGATTCTAAAATGGTTCTTCATTTTCCCTTCAAACTCTGTCCCAATCTGAAGTCCTGGATGCATAGGAGTATTTAGAAATGTTGTGAAAGGAATGGTAGTGGCTTCATTAAAAACCGATATTGTGATTGGTTGCTGAGCAAAGAGATTTGAACTCAGCAATAATAAAAATACAGCTACATAGAGCTGTAATGAGAAGTACTTCATTGTTGTTGTTTATTTTGATGTCTGCAAATAAACGGGCGTTGGACAGCCGAAGCCGATAAATAGAATCAATTAAAACTGAATAGGACAAAGTTTGGGCTGAAGCGGACAGTTATTTTTGGTTGAGCCAGGATAGTAATTTGGTAGACTTGGTTTTAGCAACAAATTGGGGCTCAGGCAATGAAGGGTTAAGCGTTATTTCTAACCTTCTTGTCTCGGTTTGTTTACATTTAATGATACTCTTTCTTTTGGCTATCACTTGCCTGTTAAGCTGAAAGAATTCCCAAGGTGATATCTTCTCCATAATTTGCTCAAGTGAATAATCATAAATATGCTTCTTTCCTTCCGTTGTTACCAGAAAGGTAATTTTTTCCTGAATGATGAAGTAGGCCACATCATCAACTAATATATTTTCAACTGCATTACCGGATTTAACAATGAAATTTTCCGTGAAACGGGTGGAGTCCGTAGCTTCATTTACATTTTTTAAAGCCATTAAATAGGCTCTATTGTACAGAAATAAATAGCAGAGGTTAATTAATAAGGAAAGC
>NZ_SMLV01000397.1:0-4662 GCF_009711525.1 Fulvivirga lutimaris | reverse complement strand
AAATGGGGCTTTCAGACAGTTTAATATCAATAAGTACTAAATACACCATTTCAATACCTGTAATAACTATGACTGGAAGAATGAAACCAAATATTAGTTGATAGGTTAGCCTTTGCTTCAAGTTGGTATACCAATCATATCTTTTATCAAGTCTTGCAAAGAGCTGCTTCCAATAGAACCCTGCGCCATAGGTGCATATCAGCGCTAAAAGGATGTCGGTGTAATAACTAGGCACAGTCAATAAGTGTGAAAGACTGTTATCATTACCAACGTGACAGACAAAAATCACGAATAGGGGATAGACGAAAATGAATATCCATTTGTCATTGATTGTCACTCTGGTCTTTTCCGTTTCCAAGAGGCAATAATATGAAGTTTAAATTTATTTAGTGCTCAGGCTCAGTCCGTTTTGAAGCTTTAATTATTCAATAATAGCTATTGACGCTTCATTTTTTACTTTTGCATCAAGATGCCAATACTTTTTCTTCTTTGTAGCTTAGGTGTGATTAACGGACTGTTAATTGGAGTTTTTCTGATTTTCCGTAATCCAAATAAGATTGTTAATGCTTATCTCGGAGGCCTGTTACTTGCATTGAGTTTACGGATTGGCAAGTCAGTGTTTTACTATTTTGATAATAATGTAGACCTGCTTATTCTTCAAATAGGACTTTCTGCCTGCGCTTTTATAGGGCCGTTTTTCTATTTATATACGAAAGCCATTTATCGTCAGTATCGAAAAATTCATAGAGCAGATTTTGTCCTGTTAGTTGTCCTGCTAATATCTGTTTTAACTGTTGGTATAATCTACCCTTACCGAACGAACCCTGAGGTATGGAATGGGTTTATTATTTATGGCATCTACGCTGTTTGGGCAGTCTTCACATTGTTTGGGTTGTATTATTCTATCAAGATGCTGAAGTCAGCACTGCTCAAGCCTGCTGCTATGAGCAAATCAGAGCAGCATTTAGCCATTGTAACAATTGCAGTGCTCTTTATTAATCTAACCTACCAAATGGCCTTGTATGGTTTTTTTACTTACCTGTGGGGTGCACTTATCTTTTCTTTTACATTGTATTTTCTTTTAGGTAGGATATTACTGTCAAGCAAATTCTTTTCGATTAAATCTACTGATCAGCCTATTGAAAATGCCTCCAAAAAGCTAGAGGAGCTTAATGCCCTGATGGATACTCAAAAACCATATACCAATCAGAAACTTAAACTTGATGATTTGGCCTCACTCGCTGGCCTTAATAGGCACACCTTGTCGAAGTTACTTAATGAAGAATATAAGCACGGATTTGCTCAATACATTAAGGAGTTTAGAGTGAAGGAAGCTAAACAACTGATACATACCAGAAATGAATTATCACTTGAAGGTATTGGTTTTGAGGCCGGCTTTAGCTCCAAGTCATCATTCTTTGAGGCCTTTAAAAAGGTTACTAACACAACACCTTTAGAGTTCAAAAAAGCCAGTCAAGTTAGCCTATAAGAGCCTATTTACTCCAGAATGATAATTCTGGACTTCTTAACTCAGCCAATTTTAATTTATTGCTAATCCCAACCGTAACCTTGGGCAAAAAATAAATTAAAAACTCCAATGAAAATTAAAATATTTGCATGTATGATGATCATCAGCATCGGTCAGAGTTTTGCTCAGACAGATCATGAACAGATCACTAAGGTTCTCAACCAATTTATAATAGGCACTCAGTATAATTATCCGGATTCCATTGCCCAAACATTCTATCCAGGAACCAGGATGTTTCTTTATAATGGCACCGATTCTGCTTTTTTTATGACTTCGGAGCATTATGCTTCACTATACAGCCGCAGGGCTCCCGGAACTTTGAACAATCGTCCTTCCAAAATTATCAGCATAGACATTGTGAAGGATGTGGCTTATGCCAAGCTGGAGATTGATATACCACATTATGGAAATAGGTACCATGACCTGCTCTTGCTCAAGAAGATTCTTGGTAAATGGAAGATTGTAGGCAAGGCTACTTCGGCTGAGCCAATTCCTAAAACAGCGGCTGAGCTCAAACCCCTGCCTGCTAAGGAAGTAGTATTGGAAGGCTTAAACAAACCATGGAGCATGGCCTTCATTTCTGAAACAGATGTGCTGATTGCTGAAAAAGATGGAGGTATCGTTAGGGTGAACCTTCAAACCAAAGAGCGCCATACAATATCAGGTTTGCCGAAAGATGTGGCGCGAGCTGTGTTAATCGACACGACTAAATTTCAAAGGGGCATTTTTCCAACTAGTATGCACGGCCAAAAGCAAAGTTATAATGCCGGTTGGTTTCAGCTCTTGCTTGATCCTGAATTTGAGAAGAATCAGTACCTCTACATCTCCTATGCTGCTGAGAACAAGGAGCGAGCAAGTACGACAAAGGTCATTCGGGGTAAGCTTGTAGACAATCAGCTAACCAACATAGGAGTGTTGTTTGTGGCGGAGCCTTATGTGCGCGGGCTGTATCACTATGGTGGAGGTATGGCTTTTGGTAAGGATGGCAAACTCTATGTGACGATAGGTGAGCGCAACTTCTTCGAATATATGAATCCTGAGCTGCCTGTGGCGCAGGATGTCAAAGATAAACGCGGAAAAGTAGTTAGGCTGAATCGTGATGGTAGCATACCCGATGATAATCCTGACTTTGGTCCAGATGCAATAAAGGGACTTTATGCCACGGGCATTCGTGCTGCGCAGGGTTTGATATTGCATCCTGAAACGGGTGAGATATGGTTTAGTGAACATGGTACTATGCAGGGTGATGAGTTGAATATTATAAAAGCTGGAGCAAACTATGGCTGGCCCAATAAAACCACTGGAAAGTACCGCACGGACTATAAACCTAAAGCTGTTGAAGGTGCTGTTTACACTGACCCTGTTTACTATTGGGATAGAACTGTGGCACCTACAGGAATAGCTTTTTACTATGGCAATGAGTTTCCGCAGTGGAAAGGCAATCTAATCGTTCCCGGACTAAGCAAAGGCAGCTTATGGAGGATGGAGATCAGCAATAATGAAGTGACAAGTTCAGAAGAGTTGTTTATCAATGATCAGGTGCGATTACGCAAGGCGGTGGTTTCCCCAAGAGGACAGCTTTACCTGCTTACCGATGAAGAAAATGGAAAGCTGATCAGGGTATTTAATAGTAATAAGTAGGCAAATAAAAACCTTTTAGGTTTAATGTGATGGATGCAGATGAGCCTATAGGGTTTGAATGGTTTGTGAATAGCCAATTCCGAACGGCAAGGTATGTTTTAAACAATTTCAATTTAGGTCAACATCACCACATCACCTTCAGGCATGTTTTGCTGATTTAGTCTTGCTATACTATCAAGTGTTACCTGGGCAATTTCAGACAAAGCCTCTTCTGTAAAAAAGGCCTGGTGTGCAGTTATCAAAACATTGGGAAAGCTCATCAAACGCTTAATATTGTCGTCATCTATAATATTGGACGACAGGTCTCTGAAAAACAGCTTTTCTTCCTGCTCATAAACATCTATGCAAAGTGCACCAACTTGTTTTGACTTCAAACCTTCAATAATATCTGCGGTATTGATCAAACCACCACGGCTGGTGTTGATAATGACCACTCCAGGTTTCATCAATTCTAGAGTTGTACCATTAACGAGGTAATGATTGTCTTTGGTCAGAGGGCAGTGCAAAGAGATAATGTCAGATGACTTTAACAGCTCTTCTAGTGGTAGATATTCAATGCCTTTTTCTTTCAAACTGCTATCAGGGAATAAGTCATATGCTAATACCTTACACCCAAAGCCAAGCATGATATTAGCAAAGGCCTTTCCGATTTTTCCTGTACCTATAACACCCACTGTTTTGCCATGCAGGTTAAAGCCAAGCAGTCCTTTGAGGGCAAAATTTTGCTCCCTTACCCGATTATAAGCCTTATGCGTTTTTCGATTAATGGTTTGCAACATGGCTACAGCATGTTCGGCCACGGCTTCTGGTGAGTAGGCGGGAACGCGACAAACGGCAATGCCATGTTGTTTTGCGGCCTCTAAATCTACATTGTTAAAACCAGCGCACCTCAAGGCGATTATTGTAACCCCTTTTGCGGCCAAAGTATCGATTACCGGAGCGGTAAGTTTATCATTGACAAATACGCACACTGCCTCAGCATTTTCAACAATGTTTACAATATGCGGACCGAGGTGTGTTTCATGGTATTCTATTTCAAAACCATGACTTTCATTGAATCGGTTAAAAAACAGCTTGTCATAAGGTTTGGCAGAAAAAAAGATAATTTTCAATGTGGTATGAAGATTAGTTTGATATTGGTGATTCTAATTTAGTCAAAGCTATTCTGACATTGAAATTATGCTGTTTAGTTAGCAGATATAAAATTCTATTGTTTTCTTGATATTTTGCTTCAAAAGCCTATTGGCTTTTTACCCCTGTTATCTTTTGCTTCTCTATCCTTTTCATCAACCCTTCTTTGCCGAAAAGAAAGAGGTATCGATTATTGGTGACAGCTACATGTATATGGCTAAGCTCTGACTCCACATATTCCCAATGCTTACCGCCATCATTAGTGCTATAGATAATAGCCTTTTCGTTTTCTTTGTCCAGAGACCCACCAAAAACAAAACCTATATCATTGGATAAGAAAGTGATACTTCTAAGCATAATTT
>NZ_SMLV01000251.1:0-5000 GCF_009711525.1 Fulvivirga lutimaris | reverse complement strand
TTTGTGATCTACCCATGACCAGGTTGAAGGTGCGGTAACACGCACTGGAGGACCGAACCAGTAAACGTTGAAAAGTTTTTGGATGAGTTGTGGGTAGGGGTGAAAGGCCAATCAAACTGAGAAATAGCTCGTACTCCCCGAAATGCTTTTAGGAGCAGCGTGGAGGTTAAGTCTAATAGAGGTAGAGCTACCAATAGGACTAGGGGGAGTCACATCCTACCAAATCCTGATGAACTCCGAATGCTATTAGATATACTCTGCAGTGAGGGCAAGGGTGCTAAGGTCCTTGTCCGAGAGGGAAAGAACCCGGACCAACAGCTAAGGTCCCCAAATCTATACTAAGTTGAACTAAGGTGGTCCAATTGCCGAGACAGCCAGGAGGTTGGCTTGGAAGCAGCCATTCCTTTAAAGAGTGCGTAACAGCTCACTGGTCGAGCGATAGGGCATCGATGATAATCGGGCATTAAGTATAGTACCGAAGCTTTGGCAGAATTTATTCTGGGTAGGGGAGCATTCTATCAGCAGCGAAGCTGTGAGGTAACTCATGGTGGAGCGGATAGAAAAGCAAATGTAGGCATAAGTAACGATAAGGCGGGTGAGAAACCCGCCCACCGATAGACTAAGGTTTCCTGATCAACGCTAATCGGATCAGGGTTAGTCGGGACCTAAGGCGAACCCGAAGGGGGTAGTCGATGGACAATTGGTTAATATTCCAATACTACCGTTAACAGCGATGGAGTGACGGAGAAGTGAAAGGCTCGCGTACTGACGGAATAGTACGTTAAAGGGTGTAGGTATTAGAACTGTAGGCAAATCCGCAGATCTAGCTGAACCTGATAGTACCGCAATCCTTCGGGAGCGCGGATAGTGGCCCTAATCAGGCTTCCAAGAAAAACTTCTAAGTAATGTTAATGGTACCCGTACCGTAAACCGACACAGGTAGTCAAGGAGAGAATCCTAAGGTGCTCGAGTGATTCATGGCTAAGGAACTAGGCAAAATGGCCCTGTAACTTCGGGAGAAGGGGCGCTTCCTCACCTTCGGGTGAGAAGCCGCAGTGAAAAGACCCAGGCGACTGTTTAGCAAAAACACATGGCTTTGCGAAATCGAAAGATGATGTATAAGGCCTGACACCTGCCCGGTGCTGGAAGGTTAAGGGGGGATGTTATTCCTTCGGGGAGAAGCATTGAACTGAAGCCCCAGTAAACGGCGGCCGTAACTATAACGGTCCTAAGGTAGCGAAATTCCTTGTCGGGTAAGTTCCGACCTGCACGAATGGTGCAACGATCTGGGTACTGTCTCGGCCATGAGCTCGGTGAAATTGTAGTCGCGGTGAAGATGCCGCGTACCCGCAACGGGACGGAAAGACCCCATGAACCTTTACTATAGCTTAACATTGACATTGTGTAAATAATGTGTAGGATAGGTGGGAGACTTTGAAGCGGTGCCGCTAGGTGTCGTGGAGTCGTTGTTGAAATACCACCCTTTATTTACGTGATGCCTAATCCCTTTAAGGGAGACATTGTTTGGTGGGTAGTTTGACTGGGGTGGTCGCCTCCAAAAGAGTAACGGAGGCTTTCAAAGGTACCCTCAGTACGGTTGGTAATCGTGCGCAGAGTGCAATAGCATAAGGGTGCTTGACTGTGAGACCTACAAGTCGATCAGGGTCGAAAGACGGATATAGTGATCCGGTGGTTCCGTATGGAAGGGCCATCGCTCAAAGGATAAAAGGTACTCTGGGGATAACAGGCTGATCTCCCCCAAGAGCTCACATCGACGGGGAGGTTTGGCACCTCGATGTCGGCTCGTCACATCCTGGGGCTGGAGAAGGTCCCAAGGGTTGGGCTGTTCGCCCATTAAAGTGGCACGCGAGCTGGGTTCAGAACGTCGTGAGACAGTTCGGTCCCTATCTGTTGTGGGCGCAAGAAGTTTGAGAAGATCTGACCTTAGTACGAGAGGACCGGGTTGGACTAACCTCTGGTGTACCGGTTGTGGTGCCAGCTGCACCGCCGGGTAGCTATGTTGGGAAGGGATAAGCGCTGAAAGCATCTAAGCGCGAAACCCACTTCAAGATGAGACTTCTTTTAAAGGACGTTATAGACGATGACGTTGATAGGCTACAGGTGTAAAGACAGAAATGTCAAAGCTGAGTAGTACTAATTACCTGTAAGCTTTCTCTAGGGCTATGCCCTCTATTATGAGCCAATTCTTTCACAACAATATGTCAACGATATTAAATCCATGGTAAATGACTATGGTAGACTTTATGGTGACTATTGCGATGGTGTCCACCTCTTCCCATTCCGAACAGAGAAGTTAAGCCCATCAGCGCCGATGGTACTGCAATAACATGTGGGAGAGTAGGTCGTTGCCAGCTTTTATTTTAAAACCCTTTTCAGTATTACTGGAAAGGGTTTTTTGTTTATATACACTTTTTTAGAATTACAGCGTTGACCATGTACAATTATAGGAACGGCGCTATTCCTTTTAAGTGTTTTAGGCACCTGCAGTTATGCCGTAGAGGTTGTTTGAGTTTAGATATTTTGAACTTATATCAATGATATCTTGCTCTGATATTTGCTTGATGACATCAAGATAATTGTAATAGTATTGATAGGTGAGGCCTGATAAATGAATGCTTTTGAATTTATCACTTAAGGAAAGGGGTGAGCTTAAATCTGACTGAAAAGAACCAAGTAGATGATTTTTTACAAGTAAAAGCTCATCACTAAATATTAATCCACTTTTAAGTTTGTCTATTTCTTTCGTTATTTCCTCGATTGCTAGTTCTTTATCCTTGCCATTTACATCTGAACCAATTACAAAGTAGGCTGCATCATTAAAAGAGACGATATTGGAATAAATTCCATATGTTAGACCTTTTTCCTCACGTATGTTACTCATAAGTCTAGAGCCAAAATAACCACCAAGTAAATGGTTTGTTATTAAAAGGTGGTGATACTCAGGATCTGACTTCAACAAGGTCCTTTTTCCAATTCTGATTGAAGTTTGAATTGAATTCTCTAATGGATAATGACTAACTAAACCTTCTTGATTGGGGTGACCATCTAAGTTTAGTGGAGTAGTGAAATTGGGACTATAGGCAGTTGATCCGAAATACTTTTCAATACCCATTTTTAGGTCTGAAGAAATATTTCCATTGATAATTATTTCAATATTTGAAGTATAATTTTCATGTGCTACGGACAATTCACTTGCAGTTAAAGAGTCTAGACTGCTTTCGGTAATGATTTTGCCGTACGGGTTATTAGAGCCCAGGACTGACTGCCTGAAATTCTTGCTGGCAATAACACTAGTCTTTTTGTTTTGGGTTTTTAAACCACTTATTAAGATTCTTTTTTGAAGTTCTATCTCAGTTTTAGGAAACTTGGGAAGATAGATAATCTCATAGATCAGAGGGAGCAGCGATTGTAGGTGTTTAGTAAGAGAATAAACCGTGACTATTGAGTAGTCAAATGAAGAGTTTACCTCTAAAAACGCCCCTTTCTCTGCCAGCTGATTTGTTATCTCTTGAGCTGTGTAACTTTTTGTGCCCGACTGGAGGGTCTTACTGATAAGGAAACTTGTGCCAATGTTAAGATCGGTTTTACTCCCCGCATTTCTTAATATAATCTCTAGTTTAACTACTGGCTGCGAAGTACTATTAAAAATGTGTATTGGCAGTCCATTTTCTAAATAGGAGGTCTGTGGTTCTGGAATTGATATATCCGGAAATTGAAAATGAACAGGAGGGGTTTTCCTATCCAGCATATTAATCAGTAACTGAGTCTTCTTCTCTTTTATTCTTATCAAAATTGAATAGAATAGAGAATCTTAATGTTTCAGCTAATGGGTGCTCTTGCTCGCTAGGTACAAGATAAGCGAAGTCAATACCAAAGACTTGGTATCTAAAGCCTAAACCCATAGTTAAATATTGTCTGTTACCTTTTTCATCTGACTCCATAAAGTAGCCAAGCCTTGCAGCGAAAGTATCATTATACCAATATTCAGCACCTGATGATATTGTGACTTCTTTAAGCTCTTCAGATGCACCATCTTCTGCATCAGAGAATGAACCAAAGATTCCACCTAAAAGCGACTTATCATTTTCGCTATTATCAAATTGAGGACTAGGTACTAAGAGTTTATTTAAATCAAGAGCAAATGTCAGTTTATTATAAGGATCCAGATTGGTTGTGAAAGCTGAACCTAACCTGAGATTAGTAGGGATAAAATCCCTGTTATTCTCATCACTATAAGTCAATTTAGAACCTATGTTTGAAATAACTGCACCTAGTGCCAAGTTAGAGTTAGTCCCACTAAGTAGTAAATCTTTAGAGTAAAAAACCGCTATATCAGCTGCCATGCTGTTACCTGGTTTAGCGTCAGCTCCACTCGTTGGGTTTGATGAGGTGAAGTTACCAGTCAAATTAGAATGAATATATCTAGCTGTGATTCCTACACTTAATTTCTGAGATAACATTCTGCTATATGTTGCATCTACTGCTACTTCTCTGGGATTAAAGTCTCCAGTACTATTTCCGTCATTGTCGGTAAAGAAAATTTCTCCTAAGTCAAAATACTTCATAGAAACTGCAACTGCCTGTTCCTTTGCAAACTTGTAGTAACCAGATAAATAATTCACTGACATATCATTTATGATCTTTCCTAACCATGGAGTATATGACAGCGAGAAACCAACATCATTATTTATAAAGACAAGCTTTGCAGGATTCCAGTGAACTGAGTTTGCGTCTGCAGAAGTAGCAACACCAGCATCTCCCATACCACCTGCTCTAGCATCTGGGGTAATGGTCAAAAAAGGTACCGCTGTCGTGATTACTCTTCTTGTTGAATCCTGTCCTAACTGGGCAGAAACAGAAGTGTGCGATACTGTTATAACAACAATTATTAAAAGTTTAAACAGTCTTTTCATTAGAAGTTGTTTAGCCAACAAATTTACTTAATTAATGAGAATAAGTTTTTTATATTCCTGATTTTT
>NZ_SMLV01000384.1 GCF_009711525.1 Fulvivirga lutimaris | reverse complement strand
TTGTACTTAAGATATTTGTGCCCACAGGTGCCTTTATACTTTATGTGCCTTTAATAGTCAATTGCATTATTATTCTGCTTTCTTGTTTGAAACAAAAAGCTGAAGATTCAAATGCTCCATTCTTAATCATTGTTATTCCATTACTGCTCTGGGTGCCTTTTGTTTATTTCCTCTTTGTGGTCTTTAGTTTCTCAATACCATATGCTTCAGCATTTTTTGTGCTGATCCTTATTCCTTATTTAGTGCCTTTAATGAAGTGTTGGGCTCAGCTTAACACTTACTTCATCCTGATATTGGGTGTATTCATGGTAGCATTATCATTATTCATAGGACAACTTACCTCCTCTCCTTCTGATGAGTACCCTCAGCAAACTTCTCTATTTTATGGGGTAGATTTAGACGCAGAAAAGGCCTTTTGGTTTTCACGACAAGAAACTAAAGATGAATTCATTTCTCAATATATAAGCAGTAATGAAAAAGGCAGCATTAATGAGATATACCCTGCTTCAACCAGTGAATACTGGAAAGAAAAGGCCCCTTCAATTTCTTATAATAGTGGTAATATTGAAATAATTTCTGACACAACTATCAATGAAACTAGAAGCCTTGAAGTCAAAGTGATTCCCGGCAAAGGAGTGACATCCTTTGAATTGATTTTAGATGAGGGAAGTATTTTAAAGGTAGACGATAGAGAAGTCAGCGGCTCTAACATCATTTATCTAAACTATTTTGGTCCGCAGTCAAATGGCTGTACCATCAAAATAGAGTCTTCCGAAGATCACTTAAGTGCGATATTTATAGAATCAAAAATGGGGATTGATAAAAGCTTATTTATTCATGATCTGCCATCAGACCATATATTTGCACCAGGTTATATGAGTAACAATATGCTTATCAAACAAACCATAGAGTTATAATGAATAGATACATCATCCTTCTTAGAGGTGTTAATGTTAGTGGTTCTAACATTATAAAAATGGCAGATTTAAAAACAGCACTCCAAAGTTCAGAAGATTTTGCTGATGTGGTAACTTATATCCAAAGTGGCAACATAGTTTTATCAAGCAAGCTAGGAGCTCAAGAGGTTGAAGAAGCCATTCATAAACTTATTCAAACGCAATTTGGGTTTGATGTGCCTGTGCTTGCCATTCAACCTGATTATTTGAAACAAGTCTTAGATAACAATCCATATGACAAGGAAGATGATAAAAAGCAGTATTTCATGTTTCTATATGCTGATCCAGAGGTTGATATTAATTCGGTGATCAACGCTGCTGATTATCCGAATGAAGGATTTCAATTAGGTAATAAGGTCATATACTTCTACTTTCAGCTAGGTGCTGGTAAAGCTAAGTTGAGTAACAACGCCCTTGAAAAAAAATTGAAGGTAACTGCAACTACGCGCAATAGAAATACCGTTAAAAAGCTCATTGAATTATCAAACTCATAAAATATGGATTTAGAAGCTCTACGTTACCCTGTAGGAAAATATCACTACCCTGATACTGTTAGTGATCAATTAAAAAAAGAATGGATCAATGATATCACAACCTTTCCGGAGAAGCTCGCAGCAGTTGTAAAAGGTTTAAGTGAGGAGCAATTGGAATGGCATTACAGACCTGACGGCTGGACTATCAGACAAGTAGTGCACCATTGCGCTGATAGTCACTTGAACGCTATCATAAGATTTAAACTGGCATTAACCGAAGACAATCCAACTATCAAGCCTTATCTGGAGCACCTCTGGGCCAAGTTATCCGATGTGCAAAATGACATTGATGATTCATTACAAATACTAACTGGGCTCCACAAAAAATGGACTACAATAATTACCAACTTAACTGAGGATGAATTAGCTAGAACCTATATTCACCCAGAGCACGGCAAAACCTTTAATCTGAAATTTACAATTGGTATGTATGCATGGCACTGCAGGCATCATTATGCTCATGTACTTCAAGCCATTGAACATAAAGGCGATTTCAATTCATAAAGGACAATGAACACTACGAGAAGAATAGGTCTGATTCTGTTGCTGATATTTCTACTACCAGCCCTATTCTTCTCTGCCTACGAAATAACCACCCTTAATCGAGATGAGGCAACAATTAAGGAGATTTATGAAAAGCAACTAGAGGCGATTCTGTTTTCTGCCAATCAATATTCAGATGATATTTTAAACAGCTGGATTTCTAAGATCGAAAAAGGAATTGAAATTGATAGCAATGAAGAGGCGGTCAAGGAAGTTAAAAATCTAATGCTGCTTAATGAATCGATTATTAATATTTTTAAATACGACACATTAAGTAAGAAGCTCGAGTGGTTTAGTAAAAACATTCCTGACGATTCTGTGGAACTTGCAGGGGCCTACCCCATTGTTGAAAACAGCAAGCCCATTATTAAACAGCTGATCGAATTTGAAAAAAGTGGGTTTCAGAAGGTAGAGGCTCTAAGACTAAACACCGTTGAGGATTATGTAGCCTTAATGTTCAAACCAAAAAAACGACCTGAAGAAGCGCAGATAATTGGTATTGTGGTTAACCCTGCCTTTTTCATCGAAGACATACTCGGGCCTAAACTGCAACAAATTGCTCAGGATAAATTTGCCATTTCTGCAGGGCGTGTTGATGTTGGGCGCGTAGTTTACGCCACTTATGACTCTTCTTATCAGGCGCAGGTTCAGGAAATAATGATTAAAGATTTATGGCTGCTACCTAACTATTATTTAGGAATAGGTACCAAAGGAACCTCCATTGAAACCATTATTAGTGAGAGGACAACCACCAACCTGTACCTTATTCTTTCTTTAGACCTTATATTGATCCTTGGAGTGGTTTTAGTGTTTAGAAATGTGAAGAAAGAAGTGCAACTCGCTCAAAATAAATCTGAATTTATATCAAATGTCTCCCATGAGATACGGACACCGTTGGCGCTCATCAGCATGTTTGCTGAAACATTAGAAATGGGCCGTGTGCCCAGTGAGGAAAAGAAAAATGAATACTATTCTATTATCAGCAAAGAAACTCAGCGACTAACCAATATTGTAAATAAAATACTCAACTTCAGCCAGATGGATGCCAGCAAAAAAGAGCTGAACTTCAAGCCAATGAGCCTGACAGAATTGGTAAATGAGGTGTTAAACACTTACGAGTTTCATTTGCAACAGCAGGGTTTCACCCTTATCTCCCACACTGATGAAGAAGTAGCAATCAATGGTGATAAAGAGTCTATAATGGAAGTTGTAATCAACCTTATTGACAATGCCATTAAGTACAGTGAAAATGACAAACAAATAGAAGTTGCCATATCACAATCTCAGGGTTTTGCCTTATTGTCGGTTAAAGATAGCGGGGTTGGTATTCCAAAAAATATTCAGAAGCAGATTTTCGAAAAGTTTTATCGTGCACCAACAGGTGACCTGGCTAAAAAGCAAGGGACGGGACTTGGTTTGGCATTAGTGAAACAAATTGTTGACCTTCATCGTGGTAAGATAGAAGTGAAAAGTGATGAAGGAAAAGGTTCTACTTTTATTATTCATTTACCTGTATCTTAAACTATTATGGCAAACATTCTTATTGTAGAAGATGAACCTGCAATGCAGCTAGGACTTAAGGATAACCTGCAGTTTGAAGGTTACAATGTAACCATCGCTTCTGAAGGGCAGGCAGGTCTTGATAAAATTCTTTCCAACCAATTCGACCTTGTGCTACTTGATGTTATGCTTCCTAATATGAGTGGGTTTGACGTTTGTAAAAACGCCAGAGCAAAAGGCATAGATACACCTATTATACTTCTGACAGCCCGTGGCGAGGAAATTGATAAGGTGGTAGGTCTGGAATTAGGTGCGGATGACTATATGACCAAGCCCTTTAGTGTAAGAGAGCTACTAGCTCGCATCAAGGCGAACCTAAGGCGCACAGGTGCACTTTCTAAAAAAGATGAAAGTATAAGCTTTGGTAAACTCACCATTCAGTTTGATGCCTACAGTGTGAGCTCAATAGATGATGATGACATAAAATTATCACATAAGGAGTTTGAGATCCTTAAATACTTGTATGAGAATAAGAACAAGGTTGTTTCCAGATACGACCTTTTAGAAAAAATCTGGGGTTATGATGAGCAGCCTACCACAAGAACTGTGGACAATTTTATTGCACGCTTACGCCAAAAAATTGAAGAAGATCACAACCATCCTAAGGTCATTCTTACTGTTCATGGCGTAGGTTATAAGCTTCTAACCTGATTTTCACACACTTTACATGACTTGTTACAATTTGTTACAAACCTTTACCGAGGTGTGACATCATTGACATGCCTCCTCCCGTTTTTTGCATTGTAATCGATAATTAAAAACACAAAACAACAACGTCATGAAAACTCAAAAAACAATTTTAGCAACATTAGCCATAGTATTGGCAAGTACGTTCTCATTTGCTCAAACCATTAACAACAATTCAGAGGTTAGGGTATTACCACATCACGAAAGCGGACTTTTACGTCTACTTTACAGCGGGGAGAATCAAGAATTAGTAACGGTGAAATTTTACAGTGGTAATGCCCTCCTTTTTAAAGACAAGGTTCAAGCCGACAAATACGAAAAAGGATTTATCAAACATTATGATCTTCGTAAATTAGGCACTGGCGACTTTAAAGTAGTTGTAGAAACTGCAGGTAAGTCTACAGGTTATGCTTTCAACATTGACAGAGAAGACAAAATCTGGGCTGAGTACTGGAATAACTACACTTCTAGAAGCAACAGTATTGCCAAACTTGAAAAAGAAAATAATGCAATACTTGTAAGCGGTAACTAATATTTTGTTTGACCTTTTCAACCTTAAACTAAAATACAATTGAGAAAACCATTTTTAATTATATACCTAATGGTTATGTTTTCGCAGCTCTCCAATGGCCAGTTGATTGACCTCAACGGCCGTTGGAAGTTTGCGATTGGTGATCAACGCAACTGGTCTAACAGATATTTTGATGATAGCAAATGGGACGAGATTAGAGTTTCAAGGCCTTGGGAAGATCAGGGCTATCATGGGTTTGATGGATTTGCATGGTACAGAATTCAATTTGACGGCAATAAGCTGGACAAAGACCAAAGCTTCTATCTCAATCTGGGCTATATAGATGATGCAGACGAGGTATATATTAATGGTGAACTAATAGGTTTTTCGGGTTCGATGCCCCCCCAGTTCAAGTCTGCTTTCAACTCGGAAAGAAAGTACGTGATCCCAAAATACCTTATAGATTATAATGGCTCAAACACTATTGCAGTACGTGTCTATGACGCAACACAAGCCGGAGGTATAGTAGATGGAGATGTTGGCATCTATGCTGTTTCTTCTATTACTCCCATGTATTTAGATCTCAGAGGTATTTGGGACTTTTCTATTAGCAGAAATGGCAGTAAACCATCAGCTGATACTGAGTGGGATCGTATTCTAGTTCCTGCACATTGGGAGCAGCAGGGCTATAGAAGGTATGATGGATATGCATGGTATAGAAAAACCTTTACCCTAACTAAAGAAATGTATGAAGATGAGCTAATTCTAATCCTTGGTAAAATCGATGACTTCGATGAGGTTTATATCAATGGGAAACTGGCTGGTCAAACCCGTGATAACAGAAGGGTTGGATCAAGTAAGTCATACTCACAATATCGGATCTACTATATTCCAAGAGTACTGCTTAAGGCTGACGGGCCAAATTTAATTGAAGTACTGGTAGAGGATATAGGTCTTGATGGAGGAATCTATGCCGGACCAATAGGAATCACCACCAAAAAATCCTTTGATAAAATGTCTAACCAATTCCATTAGGCAACCTTTTTTGAAAATCTTGGTAGAATATAGCTTAAAGCTCATTAATTTTACTTTTCCCAATAAAGATTTTCATGCATCAGGTTGCGGTACAAAAAATTGTAGTTGCTCTTTTACCCTTTCAAGACCTTACTGAAAAAGGTGAACTAAATTATTTTCTTCAGGGTCTGGTAGACGATCTTATTGTGGATCTTTCCAGATTTAACACGCTGAATGTAATATCACAGCATACCACTGCGCAGCTTGACCCTGACAAGAATTATGATCTCATTAAATCTTTAAATGTCGATTATCTGATCAAAGGAAGCTTTCGATCATTCAATGAAAAAATAAGGTTCAATATTCAGCTAATCAATGCTTCTGATCGCGGTGTGGTTTTCGCAGGTAAACATGAAGAAACATATGAAAGCCTTTTTGAACTTTATGATACCATAGCACAGCAGATAGTTAGTGTTATTGAGCAGCAGATTAATATCAACCTGCTACAGGCTGCCACCAAAAAGCCGGCTTCAAAATTGGAGACTTATGATCTATGGCTGAAGGGAATGAATGAAATTAAAAAAGGTGGTATTGAAAATGATCTGAAAGCCAGAGAATACTTCGAACAGGCCTTAAAAATTGACCCAACCTATGCCCGGGCATATACCGGCTTATCACTTTCTCATTTCAATGAGTGGAGCTGCCAGCTATGGTCCAGGTGGCAAATTAGTAAAGAAGGGGCGCATGACTATGCATTGAAGGCAGTAGAGCTAGACGAAAATGATTATATAGCGCTAACTGTACTTGGCAGAACTTATATTTACCTCAGGGAATATGAAAAAGCGGAGTATTGTCTTTTCAAAGCTGTCCAGATCAACAGCAATGATGCGGATAACTTAGCCATGATCGCATCAAATTTGATTTTTGCTGGTCAAATTAAAGAGGCTGAGAAGTTATATCTCAAAGCCTTGGCTCTTAATCCACTTAACCCTGATGAATATTACTCATTAGGTGCTTTATTGTATTTAGAACTAAATCAATTTGAAAAGACAATTGAACTTGCGAGCCAGCTAAAAAAGGAAGCTGCCTGGGTAGACTTTCCTGCCTACTTAGGTGCTGCCTATTATCACCTAAATGATCTTGAGAATGCAGAAAAATGCTGGCAGAAATATCTTGAGAATTTCGAAAGTAAGATCAACGCCAATAGCAGCGATTTACAATTAGATGCAACTTCCTGGACTCTGGAAGTTAACCCATTTAAAAAACGGTCTCCATTGCACTCTTTTATAGAATATATTGGCAAGAGACCTGTTTCTAACATTTCCAATGAATCTGATAAAGTTAGCGGCAATTTATTTATTGCTGATAATAACATTTGGGAGATAAGCTACCAAAACAAAAAAATCATTATCCCAAGTATTAAAGGCTTATATGACATCGCTAAACTTATATCAAATGCTAATACTCCCATATCCAGCATGGATTTAATGGGATCACAGGTGTCAGAAAAAGGAGTTGATGTGATTGATCAAAGAGCAAAAGTCGAATATCAGCAAAGACTGAGAACCCTGCAGCTGCAGATTGATGAGGCCAAAGAATCATCTGACAATGACTTGTTAGTAAAGCTCGAAGACGAATACGATGCCTTGCTGGAATATCTTTCAGGAGCAATAGGGTTAAGTGGTAAATCCAGAAAAACTGGTGGTAGCCAAGAAAAAATAAGGTCCGCTGTAACCTGGAGAATAAGAAGTGCTATCAAAAAAATAAATGAAGCCCACCCAGAATTAGCCCGTCACCTTAAAAATTCCATAAAAACAGGAACCGAATGTCTCTACCAACCCGAAGAAAAGATTGAGTGGATGGTGCTGGATTAAAGGCAAACTTCCACTGTAAGTTCAAAACTTACGCCTATGGGGTAAACAAATAACAACAAACATGGAATCATTACCAACACCATTAGAATTACTACTGGACCCCGTTTCATTAATCATTATTGCCATATATGCAGCACTGTATATATGGGAATCCGCATTTCCTCGACAGCAATTTCCAAAAATAAAATATGCAACATTAAGAGGAATTGCCGCCTTTGGAGTATTCTTTTACTTAAGCTCCTATCTTCCAATATTTACAGATGGCTATTTAGCAAGCTTTCAAGTGGTTGATCTATCAGCATTGAACACTGCTTTACAAGTTGTGATCGGCCTATTCTTCTATCAGTTTCTGCTGTACTTCTGGCACTATGCTATGCATAAGTCCGATCGTTTGTGGAAGGTTTTTCATCAAATGCACCATAGTTCGGAAAAATTGGATATTCCTAGCACCTACTACTTTAGTCCAATGGATATGATAGGTTTTACATTATTGGGTAGCCTATGCTTTGCACTGATTATTGGCCTTTCTCCAGAAGCCATTACCATTGTGTTAATCACGCTTAATTTCCTAAGTATATTCCAGCATGCAAATATCAAAACGCCACAATGGGTAGGTTATATAATTCAAAGACCCGAGCAACATGCCGTTCATCATTCTAGGGGTGTACATAAGTACAATTATTCGGACTTCCCTATTTACGATGTCATTTTCGGAACCTTCAAAAACCCAAAGGACTATCAAGGTGAAGCTGGCTTCCATGATGGAGGATCTGGGCAAGTAATAGATATGCTGTTATTTAAAGACATTGCTACAAATTATAAAAAGTCAAAACAGTAATGAAAAGTCATTTTGAACTCTCAGATCAGCAATTCGAAACAGAATTTGCTTCCCTTATTCTCAACCCTTCACTTTTTACTCATGAAGCTCATTTGAGGCTGGCTTATATTCACATCAAAAAATATGGGCAATCTATGGCTGCAGAGAACATCTGCGGTCAGATTAAAGCCTTTGATCAACACTTCGGTGATGGTACTAAGTTTCATATGACCATCACTGTAGCTGCTGTTAGAATGATGAATCATTTTATGAATAAACAGAAGGGTTTAAGCTTTAAAGAATTAATAGAAACTTATCCAAGGTTAATTCATTCTTTCAAAGAGTTGATATACCAGCATTATAGCTTCAATGTTTTTACAGATAGTGAAGCCAGAATAAAGTATCTTGAGCCAGACCTGCAAGAATTCAGTTAAAGGGCTACTGCCATATAAAAACTAATTCGTGATTGCCACTGTTATCTTCTAAATTAGCAATCATGAATTGGGAAGACGTAATTAATTATGCCAAAAAAGGGGCGCCAGCACCTAGCAGAGAGGTTAAAAAAACTGAGCAAGAGTGGAAAGACCAACTCACTCCAGAACAATACAGAATAACCAGGCTTAAGGGCACAGAGAGAGCATTTACAGGAGAACTCTGCAATGTTTATGACGAAGGAAAATATGAATGCATTTGCTGCGGTGAACCTTTGTTCGATTCTTCCATCAAGTTCAATTCATCATCAGGGTGGCCAAGTTTTACTGAACCCATAAAAGATAATGCCATAAAGTATGAGGTAGATAAATCCTTTGGGATGACTCGTGTTGAAGTGATGTGCAATGTTTGCGATGGGCATTTAGGCCACGTGTTTCCTGATGGACCCAAACCCTCAGGCCTGAGATATTGTATCAATTCTGAATCTATTAAATTGAGTAAATAGCAAATATGGCTGAGCATCATCACGACCACGGCCATCATCACAACCATCATGGAACAGGCAATATAAAAGTTGCCTTCTTCCTCAATCTGGCATTTACCATCATCGAGATCATTGGTGGGCTTTTCACCAATAGTATGGCTATCTTATCTGATGCACTCCACGATCTTGGAGATAGCATTTCATTGGGACTATCCTGGTATTTTCAAAAAGTGTCGCAAAAACATAAAGACAAAAAATACTCCTATGGCTACAAGCGCTTTTCATTGGTTGGTGCGCTGGTAAACTCAGTCATTTTGTTTGTCGGAAGCATCTTTATCTTAACAGAGACCATTCCCAGAATTTACAATCCTCAAACACCGGATGCACTGGGCATGATTTGGCTGGCCGTATTGGGTGTAATTATCAATGGTGCTGCGGTATTTCGATTAAAGAAAGGTGAATCTATTAATGAAAAAGTAGTTAGCCTGCACCTACTGGAAGATGTTTTGGGCTGGGTAGCCGTCCTTATAGGAGCGATTGTTATGTACTTTTATGATCTTCCTATTATTGATCCTCTCCTGTCTCTGGGCATTGCCTGTTTTATTCTTTTTAATGTTTTTAAAAACCTCAAATCAGTATTTAAGATTATAATGCAAGGAGTGCCGCAGGATACCAATCAAAAGAAAATAAAATCCTTTTTGGAAGATCTTGATGGTGTAGAAAACATTCATGACTTACACATTTGGTCTATGGATGGGCAATATAATGTACTAACCGTGCACATAGTAACACAAGAGAACCTGCAAATGGAAGCTTTGGTACCACTTAAACAAAAAATACACAAAGAGTTAAAAACTTATGGCATCAACCACGCTACCTTGGAATTTGAGACTAAAGATGAGAAATGTGTACTGGAGGATTGTTAGCAACTAACATGACGGAAGTCATGACTAATTGATTCTCTTAACACTACCTTTCCAAAAAGAATAAAAACCTTTTTTTAACGTCATCCTGAGCCCTCTTACAATTATAATGTTTTTAAAAGAGGGCGTGAGGACCTCATTATAGTTTAATGAGATTCCTACGGTATTTGTGTATTTACAATACCCAAATGCCTCTGAATGACGGTTTTTATTATTTTTATATGAAACTCAGATATAGAACTTAAGTGAAAATCAATTTCATCTTTTTATTACTGGCCTTAATGGCCGAAATCATTGGTACTGTTGGCGGCTTTGGCTCTTCGGTATTCTTTGTCCCTATTGGTAACTTCTACTTTGATTTTTACTCCGTGCTGGGGCTAACAGCGATATTTCACCTCTCAAGCAACCTGAGCAAAATATTCCTCTTTAAAAAAGGCCTCGATAAAACCCTACTGATTTACATAGGCATACCATCGGTATTGTTTGTTATAATAGGTGGCTACCTGTCTAAGATGGTGAGTAGTTCATTTCTTGAAATATTCCTGGGTATATTTTTAATAGCCCTAAGTTTATTATTCCTTATTAAGAAAGACCTTGTTATTAAAGCCAGCAAAAGAAACTCCATTATTGGTGGTAGCTTATCAGGGCTCTCTGCAGGATTACTTGGCACTGGAGGTGCGATTAGAGGACTTACTATGGCAGCCTTCAGTCTTGAAAAAAGTGTATTTATTGCCACCTCTGCATTTATTGATTTTATGATAGACTTCTCCAGAACCTTTGTCTATTATCAAAATGGATACATCCATAACCATGACCTCATATATGTACCCTTCCTTTTTGTTATAGGAATAGTTGGCACCTATGCAGGCAAAAAGATATTAAGATTTATCCCTCAAGATTCTTTTAAAAGGCTTTCATTAATTTTAATACTACTGATAGGAGTTGTAACCATTGTGAAAATATTGTGGTAGTATCAAACTAATTTAAACTTATGTCGAATACAGATTTAATTATTGAAGAGCGCAGCCGTGACATCGGAGATTTTATGGTAGGCCGTCTTATTCCCTTTAGAAAAAAGAGAATGATAGGTCCATTCATTTTTATTGACCACATGGGGCCGGCAACCATTGGCAATGGAAAATATATGGATGTAGACCAACATCCGCATACTGGGTTATCAACTCTTACCTACATGCTTGAAGGTGAGATTGTTCATAAAGACAGCGTGGGCTCAGATCAGTTGATTACTCCCGGATCAGTAAATTGGATGACGGCCGGCAAAGGAGTAACTCATACAGAGCGCACTCCAGAACACAAAAGAATAGCTGAAACCTCTACGGTTCATGGTTATCAGATATGGGTGGCACTGCCTAAGCACCTTGAAGATATGGAGCCTTCCTTTCACCATGTAGATGCCGATCAACTGCCTCATTGGAAAGATGGTAAAACAGAATTTAGACTGGTGGCTGGTGAGGGGTTTGGTAAAAAGTCACCTGTACCTGTACATTCCGAATTGTTTATGGTGGAAATCAAGACTGATGAAGATTACGCATTAGACATCAACGGGCAGCTAGAAGGCGAAATAGGAATTTGCATTGTGGAAGGCAGCATACAGGCCTGTGAGCATCATGTGGAGGCCGGCAACATGCTGGTTTCTAAAATTGATAACCAATGTGCCATAGAAATAAAGGCTGGTTCACACCTTTTGCTTTTTGGCGGCCAACCCTTTGAAGAAGAGCGGTTCATCTATTGGAATTTTGTAGCTACCAGCAAAGAAAAATTAGAAGAAGACAAGCAACGATGGCGAGACAAGCAATTTCCTAAAGTAGAAGGTGATGATAGCTATGTGCCTTTGCCGGGAGAATAAAGAAATGAAAATTTAAAATGGCTCATCGTTGGTGTACACTTGAGAAGGGAGAAAACTTTGATGTGCAAAGAGATGTTTATTGTGGTCACTAATTTTAGAATATTCTGAATCAGAAAAACAAATGTAATCTTGTAAGCAAATAGTAAATTATATTATTATTAATGGAAATGATAATACTTCATAATTAAATAACAGAAGGTCTGATATGCTAATTGTAATTATTACATGCACAGTACTAGTCCTACTGGCTACGGTTTTACCCCTATCTAAACATTCTCATTGGATTGTTAGATCTATGGACTTTCCCCGATTTCAAATTTTGATCTTTACGTCAGCCTTGTTGCTGGTCATTATTCTTTTTCTAAACGAACCACTACCAATTACTTCAATTCTAATTTCTGCGACTGCACTTTGTTTAATTTGGCATTTATGGTGGATTTTACCTTATACCCCCTTATGGCCAAAAGAGGTCCAATATTGTAATAAATTCGATCCAGAAAAGTCGCTAAGCATTCTTTCATCTAATGTACTTACACCAAATCGCAACACCACGGCTTTAATAAAATTGGTAAAAAAGTACCAGCCAGATGTTCTTGTAACATTAGAATCTGATCAATGGTGGCAAGATCAGCTTAAGGAATTAGAATCTGATATGCCATTTACAGTTAAATGCCCCCTTGACAACCTCTATGGCATGCACCTCTATTCTAAATTGCCACTGCATGACCAGGAAATTTCATTTTTAGTTGAAAAGGATGTCCCTTCCATACACGTGTCCTTAGAACTAAGAACAGGTGATAGGGTTCGCATACATTTTGTGCATCCAGCACCGCCTAGTCCTACAGAAAACACTGAGTCAGCAGAGCGAGATGCGGAGTTAATCATTGTTGCAAGAAGTGTTAAAAACAGTAATCAACCCGTGATAGTTGCAGGTGATCTTAATGATGTTGCATGGTCTTCAACAACTAGATTGTTCCGTAAGATTAGTGGTTTACTGGATCCGCGTATAGGCAGAGGTATGTTCAATACCTTTCATGCAAACTATCCAATACTTAGATGGCCACTTGATCACTTGTTTCATAGTGATCATTTCACGCTAAATTCCATACATCGACTACCTTCCATTGGGTCTGATCATTTCCCACTATTTGCATCATTATCATATACCCCTATTAAGGGTGTTAGCCAAAATGGCCTTGAAGCTGACTTTGAAGATTATGACAGAGCAATAGAAATTGCAGATGAAAAGGGAGTATCTAAGGGAGATGTGCCTGAACCTAATGAGAAGAATTGACAATAAATTACCAATGATAGAAAAGCTGGAAAGCAATTTAAGAGGAATATATTATTCTTGTTCATACCAAAACACATTGATTAAATGACTTTAAACCAAATTACCGTTCCCTCTTTAGACCTTTCAAAGTCGATACCGTTTTATCAGAAACTCGGATTAAAATTGATTGTAAAAGCTTTGCCTCATTACGCAAGGTTTGAATGTCCTAATGGTAACTCCACTTTTTCATTACACCAAGTTGAAAAGTTGCCTTCAGGTGATGGAATTTATGTTTATTTTGAATGTGAAGATTTAGATACTCATGTAGCCAGTCTAGCAGAGAAAGGAATTGAATTTGATGAAATGCCCACTGACAAAAGGTATTTGTGGCGTGAAGCCCGACTGAAAGATTTAGATGGAAATCAGCTGATATTATTTTATGGTGGAGAGAACAGGTTAAACCCTCCTTGGCGAATTAGCGAAGCTTAAAAGCTTTGAGTTTAGCCTAGCCACCAACATTCCTCAATAAAAACTTGTAACAACTCCCCTCACCTATTACTTTCACAAAAAAAGAATTATGATCGTAATAAGTAGCTATAAAGAATTTGAAGAATGGTTAGGTAAGGAAATGGGCGTTTCTGAATACCACAAAATCACCCAAGACCAGATTAACCTATTTGCAGATGCCACGCTTGACCATCAATGGATACATACCGATGCAGAACGTGCCTCACAAAGCCAGTTTGGCAGCACCATCGCCCATGGATATTTAACACTATCCATCACCCCTCATTTGTGGAAGCAAATTGCAGACATAAGAAATACCAAAATGATGATCAACTATGGTATTGAGAAGATGAAATTTAACCAGGCCGTAACTGTTAATAGTGAAGTGCGTCTTAAGGCTAAATTAGCTTCCCTTATGGACTTGAGAGGCATTACTAAAGCGCAACTGGATATTGAATTGGAGATCAAAGACAGTAAGAAGTCGGCTTTTACAGCTACTTTGGTTTTCCTTTACCATTTCAATTAAGACATGTTTCGCACCGAGTTGCATATTGAGCCTTCTACCAACAAGATAGGGCTTCATACACCTATACTCACCATAGGTTCATGCTTCTCTGATAATATTGCCAGCAAACTTTCAGACCATAAAATGAAAGTGCTGACCAATCCTTTTGGTACGGTTTATAACCCCATCAGCATTTTTAAACTTTTGGGAAATGCTTGCAAAAATGAGCGTCCAAAATCATCTGAAATTGTAGAAAATGATGAGCTTTTTGCTCACTATGATTTCCATTCTTCATTTTCAAAAACCAGTAAGGATGAACTCATTGCGTCCATCAATAAGTCCATTGATGACACTCATGCATTTCTGAAGAAAACTCATTATCTGATTATTACTTTCGGCACAGCCTTCGTATATGAAACCACTTCAACGGCCGAAGTAGTAGCCAATTGTCATAAGGTACCGGCCAAAAATTTCATTAAAAAGCTGCTGACACAAAAACAGATTTTAGAAGCTTTTGAAGAGGCTTATCAAAGGCTCATTGATCTAAATCCTGACCTGAAGATTATTCTTACTGTTTCCCCAGTGAGACATATCAAAGATACTATCCCTTTAAATAGTGTTAGCAAATCAACACTACGACTGACCTGCAATACTTTGGAAAACCAATATGATAATGTGGATTACTTCCCTTCTTATGAGTTGGTCATGGATGACTTGCGTGATTATAGATTCTACAAATCAGATATGCTCCACCCCTCTACCGAAGCAGAAGAATATATCTGGAATAAGTTTGCATCAACCTATTTTAATGCCCAGACTCAAAGCTTCATTAAAGAATGGTCTAAAATAAAAGCCGCTATTCAACATCGGCCTTTTAATCCAAACTCAGAAAAGCATCAGCAGTTTATTAAAGCGACTATTAAAAGAATTGAGGCGCTGCCACAAGAAATCTCTTTCTCTAAAGAGCTTGAAACGCTAAGGAATCAGCTGATATAACAGGGCATTATACCTGGAATGATTGTCATTTTGAAACCCTATTTGAGGGCGATAAATGTCCAAATGGATCAAGGAGAATTCTCACTTCATTGGTTTCGGTTTCGAAGAGACGATAGAGTTTATTGTATTTCCTACTCATGGAAAATATCTTAAGAAATTAATGGCTCTTGACAGCATTTACCTTCAATACTTGGTAGTTTTACTATTGATGCGCAACACCATAATATTATTATTTATCGGCCTATCTTTTAACTGTTCTAGAAACAAGGAAACAGACATGCAAACTGAACATAAAACACCTAATCACCTTATTGATGAAACAAGTCCTTACCTTCTTCAACATGCCTACAATCCTGTAGAGTGGTATCCCTGGGGTGAAGAAGCCTTAGAAAAAGCAAAAAAGGAAGATAAACCAATCTTAGTAAGTATTGGTTATTCATCGTGCCACTGGTGCCACGTTATGGAACGCGAGTCTTTTGAAAATGACTCCATTGCAGAGATCATGAACAAGTACTTTATCAACATTAAGGTGGACCGTGAGGAACGTCCTGATGTCGATCAAATCTACATGGATGCTGTGCAGGCAATGGGCGGCAATGGTGGTTGGCCTTTAAATGTTTTTCTCCTGCCTGACCAAAAGCCATTTTATGGTGGCACGTATTTTCCGCCTTCTGGCTGGACACAGCTCTTGCAAAATATTGAAGTGGCTTTTAGAGAAAGGCGGAGCGAGTTGGAAGGTGCAGCCAATACTTTAACAAATGCCCTGTCCTCCAGCGATCTGGAAAAGTACAACCTGAATCCTGAAAAATCAGAGTTTCAATTGAGTGAAATTGACAGCATGTATACAGTTCTTTCTAAAAGATTTAACACCACACTCGGTGGCATGGATAGAGCTCCAAAGTTTCCTATGCCCGGCAGCTGGCAATTTCTCTTGAATTATTATGCTATCTCTAAAAATGATAAAGCACTTGCTCAGCTTGAATTAACCCTGGACGAAATTGCCAAAGGCGGAATTTACGATCAGGCTGGTGGTGGCTTTGCACGCTACTCGGTAGATGCCGAATGGCTTGTTCCACATTTCGAGAAAATGCTTTATGACAATGGGCAGCTAGTAAGTTTATATTCCAATGCTTATAAATTAACCAAAAGCCCACTTTACAAAAGTGTGGTGTATCAGACAATAGACTGGCTTAAAAGAGAAATGACTGATGCCTCTGGTGGTTTTTATGCTGCACTGGATGCCGATAGTGAAGGCGTTGAGGGCAAATTTTACGTATGGACGAAAGAGGAGTTTGATAAAGTCGTTGGGGAAAATGCTCAAATAATGGGAGCATATTATAACATTTCTGAAGAAGGCAATTGGGAGCATGGTAATAACATACTTCACAAAAAGCTCTCAGATCAGGAGTTTGCAGACAATACTGGAATAACATTAGAGGAACTTGATCAATTGATAAATGAGACCAACAGTCTCCTTTTGTCAAAACGAACAGAACGCGTGCGTCCTGGTTTAGATGACAAGGTGCTTGCGTCCTGGAATGGCCTGATGATTCAAGGATTAGTAGATGCATATGAAGCCTTTGGAGAACAAGAGTTCTTAAATCTTGCCTCTACCAATGCTAATTTCATCGTAGACAAGATGATAATAGATGGTCAGCTAAAGCGCACTTTTAAAAATGATAAGGCTACAATAGATGCCTATCTTGAAGATTACGCTTTTGTTATTCAGGCATTTACATCACTTTATCAGGCCACTTTTGATGAAAAGTGGCTCGGACATGCTAATGACTTAATGAGCTATGCCAATGCTAATTTCTTCGATGCCAAGGAGCAATTCTACTATTTCACTGACAATGAATCTGAGGCTCTTATCGCCAGGAAGAAAGAAGTTTTTGATAATGTAATTCCAGCTTCAAACTCTCAAATGGCCATTAACCTTTACGTTTTGGGTACACTCCTTGACCATGAAGACTATCTCAAAAAATCAAAGCACATGTTATCGTCAATGTCCTCTTTGGTTTTGGAAGAGCCTAATTATACTTACAATTGGGCCATTCTATATGAAATGATGGCTTATGGAAATGCAGAGGTAGCCATAGTGGGTAATGATGTTGAACAAATAAGAGCCAAGTTTGCTCAACATTTTTATCCTTTCAAATTATTAATGGGTACCACTACGGAAAGTCAGCTGCCTTTAATGGAGTATAAATCAACACTCAATGATAAGACTACGATTTATGTTTGCTACAACAAAACATGCAAATTGCCAGTCAATAGTTTTGAAGATGCCCTTAAACAACTAAAGTAGTCTTTCTTGAGCCAACTGGAATTAAATAGTAACGCGGAAGAAGCACGTCACACTTACTTTGTGGATGTAATTCTGCCTGTTCCTATTCCAAAAATGTTCACCTACCGTTGTCCTGTTGACCTTGAAGAGTTTTTACAGATTGGCGTCAGGGTTATTGTTCAGTTCGGGCACAGAAAGGTGCTTACAGGTATTATTGGTAAAGTACATGAGCGTCCACCTGAAAAGTATGAGGCCAAGTACATACTTGATGTCCTAGATCAATCGCCAGTGGTTTATCCGCAGCAGCTTAAGATGTTCCAGTGGATTGCCGAATACTACATGTGCACCTTAGGCGAGGTATTAAATGTAGCCTTACCTTCAGGACTAAAACTTAGCAGTGAATCACATGTGCAGATCCATCCAGATTTTGACATGTATGAGTCTGTTTATGACTTTTCTGACAAAGAAGAGCTACTCATTGAGATCCTTAATAAAAACGAATCCCTTAGCTATAGCGATATTGGCAAAGCACTTCAGCAGAAAAACATATTCTCTATTCTCAAGTCATTAGTGCAAAAAGACGCCATAATTATTTATGAAGAGATAAGAGAAAAGTACAGGCCTAAGAAAGAGAAAAGAATCAGGCTTAATAGCGAATATTTAAAGGAAGGAGCTTTAGAAACTGTTTTTGAAGCCTTATCCAAAAAGCCGAAGCAAGAAGAAGTTTTGCTCTTTTACCTCCAGCAGATTCCGATCTACAAACAGACAAAGCTAAATGAACAGGGTGTCGCTAAAAGTACAATAGCTGCTGACTTATCAGCATCAGCCATTAAGACGCTTACAAAAAATGGAATTTTAGAAGAATTTGAGATTACCATTTCCCGTTTCCCAGACGATGAGCAAGAAACCAAGCCTGTACAGCTTACCGAGATTCAGGAGAATGCCAAGTCTGAGATTATTGAAAATTTCAAGACTAAAGATACTGTACTGCTTCATGGTATAACCGGAAGTGGTAAAACAGAGATATACATTAGCCTAATAGAAGATGCTCTTGCTGGTGGTTCCCAGGTGCTTTATCTGTTACCGGAAATTGCGCTTACAACGCAAATTGTTACCCGTTTGAAAAAGGTATTCGGCAATCAGCTGGGTGTTTATCATTCTAAGTTTTCTGACAATGAGCGTGTAGAAGTATGGAATGGCGTGCTATCCGGCAGATATCAACTGGTGCTTGGTGTGCGCTCATCAATTTTTCTGCCGTTCGATAACCTCGGACTTATTTTAGTTGATGAAGAGCACGAGTCGTCTTACAAGCAATATGACCCAGCCCCGAGATACAATGCAAGAGATGTAGCACTTTACATGACCTCAATACATCACTGCAAAGTGCTACTTGGTTCAGCAACACCATCATTAGAGTCATTTTATCAGGCTAAAAGTGAAAAATATGGATTGGTAACATTAAACAAGAGGTATGGCAATGCCACCCTCCCTGACTTCATTGTTGCTGATATGATTAAGGAAGCTAATAAAAAGTTGCTCAAAGGTGAGTTTTCATCAGTGCTTCTAAAAGAGCTGCAAGCCTCATTAGACAATGATGAGCAAGCCATCATTTTTCAGAATAGAAGAGGATACTCACCTTATATAAGTTGTCAGCAGTGTAGCCATATTCCTAAGTGCACAAACTGTGCGGTGAGTCTTACTTATCATCAATTCAAGAAAGAGCTGATCTGTCACTATTGCGGTTATAAAGAGAAGATGCCCAATGCATGTGAAGCTTGTGGTTCTACATCGCTGCAAACTATAGGTATTGGTACCGAAAAGCTAGAAGAAGAAATTGCCTTGTTGCTTCCTGATTCTAAGGTACAGCGAATGGATCTTGACACGACCAGAAGTAAAAATAGCTATGAGAGAATTTTAAAAGACTTCGAAAACAAGGAAATAGATATTCTCGTGGGCACCCAAATGGTAAGTAAGGGTCTTGATTTTGATCATGTAAACCTGGTGGGCATTTTTGATATTGACAGAATGCTGCACTTCCCTGATTTCAGATCTTACGAGCGAACTTTCCAGCTTGCTACACAGGTAAGCGGCAGGTCAGGACGAAGAGAAAAGAAGGGCAAAGTGGTAATACAGTCAAAAGCTCCTGATTTAGTAATTATTAAAGACATTATAGAAAACAATTTCACTGCATTCTATGAAAGAGAAATTAACGAGCGAGAGATTCACAGATTTCCCCCTTTCACTCGATTAATCAGTGTAATGATCAAGAATAAAGATGCTCAGCTATCAAGAAGGGCCGCACAAAGGCTATCGAACATACTTATAGAGCAATTGGGTGCACAGCGAGTTTTAGGGCCTCAAGAGCCTGTTATTAACCGAATAAGGAACGAATATTTGATGGAACTGCTTATCAAACTTGAGCGCGGAACAATTGATTTAAAAAAGGTAAAAAGCATTCTCCAAAGTGCTGCAAATGAGATTCTGGAGGAGAAGGATCTCAAATCTTCTCGCATCATTTTTGATGTTGATCCCTACTAAACAATTCTTATCTCAAAGTGTCGTTAACTTTGAATTATGAACATAGGACTTTAAACCATTATCTTTCTATTTTTGCGGCCAATGAAAAATGCAGGTTATCTGATAATATCAATCTTTTTAATCTCTCTGGCAGTGTTGAGCTGTGCCGAGGAGGAAGAAGAGTTAGAAGGTGTTGAAGCTATAACTTCTGTCAGGTTCATTGATAACGATAGTCTCGCATCGCTGAATGCTACCAAAAGCAGTAAGAGTGCTTCTGTTGCAACAATTGAAGCCCGTATTACTGCTATTGATGCAGACCCAAATAAAGGGGCCCTATTAGAAGAAAAAGATTCACTTAATAAAGTGAAATCAACCCTTAATGAGGAAATAAAAACACTTAACACCTTAATTACTAATGTTAATAGTGGTCTGGCAGAAGTATCAAGCATTAACAGTATTCCACCTTATGTTAAGGCTAAGAAACTCCACACTTTGTATTTAAATAGTAATGATACGCTTAGTAGATATTCGATTATTATTTATAACAGACTGGATACTCTTGATTTGGTCTATGATCAGGAATTTCAATATGTTGAAAATCAGTTGAAGGTTATAGCCCGTGGAGTAAGGGTCAATTATCACAGCTATGATTCTGTAACTGTCTCATGTAAAAATTGTTTAAGTCACGATGCGCAACTTACAGTTTACTTTTAGTCTAGTTTTATGCCTTAGTGTGAGCAGTCTCATGGCTCAGACTGATTCTACTGAAGTAGTAGATTCAAAGCCGCAGACAGCTGTAAAAAAAGCTCAACCCGACTCTGTAGAGTCTGTGAAAATAGTGGTAAGGTCAGGTCCGCAAATTTATCTTGACTATGGCAAACTCTTACTTCGTGCCACGGAGTTCGAATCCAAATTTGAGGCAGGGGTAGCTTACACTTTTGGTTTTAGAGTTCAGCCAAACTTTCAATATGGTATGGCTACACTTGAACCCGCAACCGCCATTGAAAATGGAGAGTATAAATCAGAAGGAAGCTATTGGAGAGTAGGTATTAATTACATCATCCCTTTTGATAATACCAACACATTTTTTGCAGGTGTGAAATACGGGCAATCAAAATTTGAAGACTCAGGTTCTTATCTGATAGAAAGCGAATATTGGCCTAACTACACAGACGGTTTTGAACGTAAGAATTTAGAAGCAGATTGGTTTGAACTTGTTTTTGGTTCAGAAAAGAAAATGACAGACAACATCCTTATTGGCGGAATGTTTGGAGTCAGGTTCATCTACGAAAGATCTAAGGAAGAATTCATTGATATTTATGCCATTCCAGGGTACGGAAGAACCACAGACAAGAGCACTCCATATGTGAATTTATATTTCAAATACCGCTTTTAGTCTCTACTAAAAGTCCCACTCTTCATTTAAGTGAATAATGGCATGGTGCGCAGTTAAGTCATACTGACAAGGTACGACAGACACATAATTATTGGCAATGGCCCACTCGTCATTATCCTCACCTTTGTCATGATTAACAAAGTTACCTGCCATCCAGAAATATCTTCTTCCATGGGGGTCAAAGCGCTGATCAAAATCTTCTTGCCAGCTAGCATTAGCTTGACGACAAATCTTTATTCCCTTTATCGATTCATTGCGCTTGGGAGGAAAATTGACATTTAAGGCCACTCCTTTTGTTAATCCCTTTTCCAACACGTTTCGAGCTATCTGCTTAACATACTCGCCTACATGAGAAAAATCAGCATCACTTGAGTAATCGCACAATGAAAAACCAATAGCTGGAAAACCTTCCATTGCACCTTCAATGGCCGCTGACATAGTGCCACTGTATAATACACTGATCGAAGTATTGCTACCATGATTAATACCGCTAACTACCAAATCTGGTCTAATATCTTTCAAAACAAAGTGTTTGGCAATCTTTACACAGTCTGCTGGCGTTCCACTACATTCGAAAGATTTAATGTCTCCAAAAATATCACTCGCTTCTAGCCTTAGGGTATTACCAATGGTTATGGCATGTCCCATTCCGCTTTGCGGGCCATCAGGAGCTACAACCACAACATCCCCCAGTTCCTTCATCAACTCAACAAGAAATCGAATACCTTTTGACGTTATACCATCATCATTAGAAACTAGGATCAGGGGTTTGCTCATTTTATTTTTTTGTCTTCTTTCTTCTCGAAAAGTGAATTATAATACGCTACCACTCTAACAATATCTCTTCTTCTATCAGGACGTATTCTATTAGCTTTCATATATTTCTTTATCTCAGAGTTTCTATCTCTAAGCATATGTATCAAATCCTTTTTTGATCCAAAATACCGTTGAATTTTTCCATCCTCTTTCAGAAAATAATAAGTAAAGTCTAACTCAAGCCTGCTATAAGTACCCGCCATGGCATAAGGGTTTGATACCACCTTATATTCAATTTTCTCACGGCATAATAAAGTCATGGGCCTTCCTGCCTCAATAACTTCGAACATCAAAGGCGTTTCATAATCTCCACTAACCGCATAAGGCAGTGCATAAAATTCACGGTATCTGTTTATTGTTCTATCAAAGATTTCAAAGTAAAGTACCTTTTTAGCAGACAGCGCTATTCCTGTCTTTAGGTTATCACGACTATATTCTACTATATCAGTTTCCTGGCTGTATTTCACCTGACCGGATAATGTATCTCCTTCCAGCAAAACTATCTTACCATCATGCCAAATTTCAGAGGGAAACTCTTGAGCAGTAGCATTGCCTGCAATAAAAAAAGATATGAGAATGAAGAGCCTTTTTAGCACGTATTACTTTTTAAGAATTTGGTGACCCATCTTATCTCTTTTGGTTTCGAGATAATATTGGTTATGCTTATTTGGTGCAATCTCTATGCCGATATTGTCAACAATTTCTAAACCATAGCCAATCAAACCTACACGTTTCTTAGGATTATTAGATATCAATTTTATTTTTCTTATTCCTAAATCTCTAAGAATTTGAGCTCCTACACCATAATCACGTTGATCCATATCAAAACCTAATTTCAAATTGGCCTCAACAGTATCCATTCCTTCTTCCTGAAGCTTGTAAGCTTTTAATTTATTAACAAGACCTATTCCCCGGCCCTCTTGGTTCATGTAGATAACAACGCCCTTGCCTTCTTTCTCCACCATTTCCATGGCACCATGTAGCTGTCCGCCACAATCACAGCGGCAAGAGCCAAAAATATCACCAGTAACACACGATGAGTGAACTCTAACCATAACAGGCTCATCCTTTTCCCAGGTACCCTTTACTAGTGCAATATGGTTCTCGCCAGAGTTTGTCTGCTTATAAACATGCATTTGGAAATCACCGTGCTCTGTAGGCATTTGAACATTATCAACCTCCTTGGTAATTAAACTCTCCTTTTCGATACGATATTTTATCAAGTCTTGAATAGAAACAAGCTTAAGATCAAATCTCTTGGCAACATGCACTAAGTCAGGGAGTCTGGCCATGGTGCCATCTTCATTCATTATTTCAACCAACACACCTGCAGGCCTAAATCCGGCAAGCCTGGCAAAGTCAATGGCTGCTTCTGTATGTCCGGCCCTCCTAAGCACCCCTCCTTCTTTAGCACGCAATGGAAATATATGACCTGGCTTGCCAAGCTCATCAGGGTTTATTTCAGGATCAGCCAATGCTTTTATGGTTTTAAATCTGTCGTGAGCAGAAATACCGGTAGTACATCCATGACCAATTAAGTCTACTGAAACCGTAAAAGGCGTTTCAAATGCGGCAGTATTTTTACCCACCATTAACTCTAATCCCAGCTCTTCACACCTTTCCTCTACAATCGGAACGCAAATCAAACCACGACCATGAGTTGCCATGAAGTTTACAATTTCCGGAGTAATGCACTCTGCAGCACAAATAAAGTCTCCCTCATTTTCTCTATCCTCATCATCTACTACAATGATCACTTTTCCATTCCTTACATCTTCTAAGGCTTCTTCAATGGTATTCAACTTAATTTCCTGCATGGCTTTTATTAAAATCTGGCGCAAAAATAGGCCATTTGAATTAGTATATGAAACTTGCTTTGGTACTCAACAAACATATTAATGTTGATGTTCGCAAAGCTGTAAATATTATGTATATCCTCTGATAATTTTTAAATTGTATTTCAAATTCAAAATTATGATTAAAACGTTTGCAGACTATCTCAATAAACATAATTCTTACAGTGACGAGCTAAAAGCACTAAGAAAGATTGTGTTGGATTGTGACCTAAAAGAGACCATAAAATGGGGCATTCCTGTATATACTACTGGTGGTAAAAATGTATTAGGTTTAAGTGCTTTTAAGAGCTATTTCGGGCTTTGGTTTTATCAAGGAGCTTTAATCAATGACACTCATAAAAAATTGATCAATGCACAAGAAGGAAAAACCCAGGCTATGAGGCAGTGGCGGTTTGAAAGTATTGATGAGATTGATCCTGAGCTGATAAAAAAATATATACTGAACTCAGTTGAGAATTTCAAAACTGGTAAGGAGATAAAACCTCAAAAAAAGCCATTGATTATTCCTGATGAATTGAAGGAAGCAATGGCTCAGGATAGCGCATTAAGTGAAGCATTTGATAGCTTAACTTTGACTTACAGGCGAGAGTTTGCTGAATATGTAGGAGATGCAAAAAGGGAAGAAACTCGTAAAACCAGATTAGAAAAGGTTGTTCCTATGATTAAGGAGAAGAAAGGGCTCCATGATAAGTACAGATAGTTTGTTGACCGACCATTTCATACCACTGGCATAAAATTATAATCATAGTTCAACAGCAAACTTTAAATTGAAAAGAAACAGATTTTTATGAAATACCTATCAACCCTACTTTTATTATGTTTTGCTATGACAGTAAGCGCTCAGGCCAAATACGATATCAAGAAGCCTTTTACCGATGAAAAGCTGGCTGTATTTGAAACAGTAGTTAAATTATTTGATGGCATGCGTGCTGGAGACAGCAGTATGGTACACAGTGTTTTTAGAGACAATCCTGATATCTTCACTTCATCAAACAATGCCGAAGGCAAGCTCATGCTGCATAGAGGAGAACTTCAAAAGTTCTTAACAGCTGTCGGCACACCACATGATGTGATCTATGATGAGCCTATCTGGGATGTAAAAATTGAGATTGATGGCAATCTTGCAATGGTCTGGTCACCTTATGCTTTTTATGCTGGCAAGAACTTTAGTCACTGTGGTGTTGATGCCTTCTTGCTCAATAAAGATGAAGAAGGCTGGAAAATATTTCATCTCACTGATACCCGTCAGAAAACTGGATGTAATGTTCCTGAATCTATAAAAAAGGGAAGGGATAAATAGTCATGAATAAATATATGCGCTTTCTTTTCCTAATTCTTCCTTGCATTTCAATCAGTGTTCAAGGTCAGGAAAATAATGTCATTGAGTATATGAACCTTTCATATTTAAATGCTGAAAGTCTAGAAAATGATAGCCTCCAGAAACTTAATTTGACATTACCTAAAAATCAAAAGAACGTTCCGTTACTGATTTGGATCGGAGGTGGAGCATGGTCTTATGTTGATCGAAGTCAGGAAATGTCACTTGCAAGAAAGCTGGGTGAAGCTGGAATAGCAGTTGCGTCTATCGGTCATAGATTAAGTCCGGCTACTTGGAAAAATCCCAATTTTGATAAGGGGATCCAACACCCAAAACATATTGAAGACATAGCTTCAAGCGTAAAATGGCTTCATGATCATGCAATTGAATATGGATATGATCTAAATAATATTTTTATTGGCGGATACTCATCAGGGGCACACCTGGCGTCCCTAATAAGTCTTGATAATTCTTACTTGAATATGTATGGTTTGAAACCATCAATTTTTAAAGGGATAATATCCATATCTGGCACTTATGATTTAGTAGACTATAACAATGCCTTTCTTAATGGGAGCAGGCCAGAGCTATCAGACTTACACGTTAAAAAAGTGTTTGGGCAAAGTGAAAATGATTTGATTGGTGCATCACCAATTACATACATAAAGAACTT
>NZ_SMLV01000352.1 GCF_009711525.1 Fulvivirga lutimaris | reverse complement strand
GAGCTAATCAATATTTATAAGTCAAGAAAAGTCTCCGGACTTAATTTCTTGGAAGTGAATTATAAGGATGTGAATTACAAACTGTTTTATAAGTCTTCTCTCTTACATTCTGAAATTTTAAGCCTTATCCAACTACATAAAAGAATTGTTGAAGCCTTGTCTAAACATGAATCTATTCATGTGTTTGGAAATGCTAGGTTAACTGAGGAAATGGTTAGTGAACTGTCAAAAATAAGAAAAGATAAGGCTAAGTATTTGATTGACCAGAATACAGAAATCATCAGGCTATTAGAAGAAAACGAGTGTATTCAATTTATTAATGGTGGCTTTGAATTAACCTTAAAAGGGAAAACCATTGACATAGCAGAACATTAAATTTTATTGTACCACTCAACACTCCCCATCAATATCACAGGCATCACCTGATGCTGAATTGACCATTTCTAACGGGGAATTTTCCTTGGCATAGTTACTCCAGGCTTTGTCCAGTGTATCCTTAAAAACATCAGGGTGCTGAGCACCAGAAATACCATATTTTCCATCAAGAACAAAAAACGGCACACCTCTTACTCCCAACTGCTGCGACTCGTAAATGTCATATTGAATTTTATCAGCATACTCGCCTGACTCCAGCACCTCTTTTACTTTATCAGCATCAAGACCAACCTCTACTGCTAAAGCTGTGATGGTATCGAAATCAGCAATGTTTTTTCCTTCGGTAAAATAGGCCTTTAAGAAACGTTCCTTCATGGCATCTCCCTTGCCCAGCGTTTTCGCATATTGAATCACACGATGTGCATCTTTAGGATTAGCAACCACAGCAATGTCCATATTATATTCCAGTCCTTCCTGAGCGGCCATGTCCACCACCTGTTGTGTTATCTGTTTTGCCTGCTCCAATGACCACCCCTTAATCTCTGCTAAATACTCAACGTTCTTCTTGTTAGGGTCAGAAACCATATCAGGGTTCAACAAAAAGCTTTTCCACTCCACCTCTATTTTATCTGCATGCGGATGATTCTTCAACGCATTTTCAATTCTTCGCTTTCCGATATAACAAAACGGACAAACTATATCAGACCAGATTTCTATTTTCATTGCTTATTATTTTCAATTGTAAACCTATATTAAAGTTTTGGTTTGAAATGACCAATATTCTCCTTTCGGGAGGAGAGTAAGAGGTGGGTTAAAAAACATTCATTTCAACCAAAACATCAAACAAACCTTAATAACAACTATTTCCTTTAAGAAACCCACCCCTAGCCCCTCCAAGGAGTGGGATTGATGGCACTGTTATTAAGGTTTAAATATCACTGAGATAATAAGCCAATTGACCGTAGAAGAGTTCAATGTTTAACCAATAAATTTTTAGAGGGCCTTAATTATGGCTACGGCTTGCTCCAATTGGTCATCACCAAAGTCAAGGTGGGTTACCAATCGAATATCTCTGGCACCAAAACCAACGGCCAAAATTCCTTTCTCTTTAAGTTTTTCCAGCGTGTCTGAAACTTTTAAGCCCTCTTTCAATCTGAAAATAACAATATTGGTATCTACGGGCATTACACTTTCAACTAGCGAACATTGGTTTAGAGCTTCTTCAAGTGCCTTGGCTCTTTGATGATCTTCTTTCAAACGATCGATGTGGTTCTCCAGCGCATAAAGTCCTGCTGCTGCTATAAACCCTGCCTGACGCATACCTCCGCCCATAAACTTGCGCACCCTGCGCGCCTTATTAATCAGCTTTTGGCTACCTACCAGCAGTGATCCAACAGGAGCACCAAGTCCTTTAGAAAGACAGATTGAAATGGTGTCAAAGTATTCATTATAATCCGCTGGATTTTCTCCAGTTTCTGCCAAGGCATTAAATAATCTGGCTCCGTCTAGGTGCATTTTAAGACCATGCTTTACGGCAACCGTATGAATAGATTTGATCTGATCTAAGGTATAATAACAACCTCCTCCCTTGTTCACTGTATTTTCTAACTCAATGATAGAAGTTATCGGGTAGTGTATATCATCAGGATTGATCTCTGCTTCTATTTCTCTGGCACTCAATCGGCCACGATCACCATCCAAAAACCTGAAAGAAAGGCCACTGGTACCTGCCACTCCACCACCTTCATATTTGTAGATATGCGCCCCAGAATAGCAGATAACCTCCTCATAAGGATTAGACAAAATATGAATCCCAATTTGGTTGGTCATGGTACCTGAAGGGCAATAAATAGCCGCTTCCATGCCCATCATTTCTGCACCTTTGGCTTCAAGCGCTAACACCGTTGGGTCTTCACCAAAAACATCATCACCAACCTTTGCCGACATCATGGCATCAAGCATGCCGGGCGTTGGTTTGGTTACTGTATCACTGCGTAAATCTATCATCTTCATAAATTTTGGCAGAAGTTAATTGATTTTGACAAAGTCACAAAAGATGAGTTTTATGAATGGTAAGAATTCTTGCCGGATATATTCCGGCATTTCTTCAAAGGTTCTACAAACTACACTTAATGACTGAAAGACCCCGGAATAAATCCGGGGAGAGAATTTTTAATAAAAGTAATAGAATAGACTGATTACAAGTCATTCCCCAAAGCCTTGACTAATCCTCTTTTTAATACCTCCATTTGCGCAGTACCCACAAACTTCTGATTGATCTCCAGTTCAACTCCAAGATACTTATCTGGGGAATATTGATTTCGCAAATAAGTGGTAAACCCATCATCAGCTCCATTGTATGGCAAATTGATCATGGTTAGCATTTCCGGAATGGCTTCAGAGATTTTATCTTTCAGCTCATTGGCGTATTTAGCTTCTTCCTCAATACTTTCATCTACCAAAACCCCTATATCGACACTACGCTCAACGCCATTCAAAACTGGTGTGAATGAGTGCATGGAGATATGAATGACGCTGTCAAAAGAAGTCAGGGCTTTGTCAATTTCAGTTATAACGCTTTGCCTATAAGCTAAATGATAACTATCAATTAACTGCTGCTTTTGTTTTTGCGGCAGCTGAGCAGTGAACTCAGAAAATAGCTCAACATTATCAAGAGAACGGTTAGCCTCAACCAGCAATCTCGATACCTTCTGAAAGAAAAATGGCGCCTCCAGATGCCGGGCAACATACTTGCCCAACTCTATAGAACCCATATCCCAACCACGGTGTGAGGCTAAAATCTCATCTTTCCCTTCGAATAAGTGACTGTATAACTTTGGAATATAATTGCCTGCATGCTCACAGCTAATTATAATTTTGCTTTTTCCCATACAACAAACATTTCGTTATTAGCCAAACAGTCGGCCAGCTCTTGGTAAACTAGTTTTATATTATCCTCAGAATATACATTGTCCAGCGCCTTAATAATTCGGCTAGCCAAAGTGCCCTTATTGATTATTGTATTGATTGTTTCTTTCCACGGAGCCATCTCATCAGGATAAGCATCAACCACTTTATTAAAAATATGCCTCCATACCTCTTTGGCCTCTGCACTTTCCTTATCTATACCAAAGACTTGTAAAAACTCCTTGTTATCGATTATGGCTGACTCTGCATTGCGCATAGTTTCCTGTAGAATTTCATTTAATGGCTCAGCCTCCCATAATTGCTGGTCGTGAAAACCAATAAATTTCTCATTCACCAACATTTTTAAGGTGTTGACAATAAGCGCTACAATGGCCATATCGGCTTTCGGGCATTCCTGAATGTCCATAATCCTGATCTCAATACTTCCCCGGTCAAATCTGGCTATAGCACCTCTTGAGTTCATCCATATAGGATCAAGAATATCATCGGTATTATACTTGGCAATATCATGCGTTATATTATCATAGATCAACTTATGATACTGCCTTTTTGAAAAAGCGCGCTCAGGAATCACCTTACCGGTCAAAGAAGGAATCACTCGTTGATTCTTCTGATAATAGTCCATCCTCTTATCCAAAAAGCCTGTATTCTTGCCTCCCAATATTGGTGAGCTTGCCGCGATAGCTGGTATCAAAGGCAATATCAGTCTGATAGCCGCATGCAGCTTAGCAAACTCGGCATCATCATAAAATGGCAAGTTGATATGTGTACTCTGCAGGTTTGACCAGCCATGACCTTTGCAGTTAAACATTTTATTATACAACTCATAAACCTCATTATTATCATGTGGCCATAAGTGCGTATCCTTTGCCGGATCCATCAGAGGGTGAGCAGCAGAAGGTAACAATTTTGCATCGAAGCCAGCAAGATGCTGATTCAACGCCTTCACATTTTCTGCAAAGGCATTGGCCATCATTTCCAAATCCGGTTCCGGTTTGGTGCATTTTATTTCCACTACATGCAGTACCAATTCATTAGACCATGTAACTTCTTTATTTTCAATATCACTGACATACTCACCTTTGATTTTTTTAAAAACATCATCAGTGATAGGCCTGGTAGACATTGAACTTTTATCTACTATCATATATTCAAGCTCTATTCCATAGGCCTGAAATAAATGTAATCTTGAACTGCTCATTATTTTTCTAGTCTTTCTACGAACGTTTCCATAATCTTAGTATAAAGGCCATTTTTCAGCACTCTGTCCTCCACACCTGCATCTATACTTGGGTTATCGTTGATCTCGATAACATAAAATTTACCATTGACCTCTTTAATATCTACACCATATAATCCATCACCAATCAATGCAGTAGCTTTCAACGCCAGATCAATCAGGGCATAAGGTGCATCTTCAACGGCAACAGTTTCACTTTTCCCATCGCGGTGCTGGTTATCCTTTTTCCAGTTGATAATCTGCCAGTGATTTTGCGCCATAAAATAACGGCACACATACAAAGGTTGCTTGTTGATAACACCCACTCGCCAGTCATAGGTAGTAGGCATAAACTCCTGCACTATCAAAAGCTCAGATTTCTGAAACATGTCTTTCAATGTGGCGTGCAATTCGGCATCATCTGCTACTTTCTTCACACCTTTTGAGAATGAGCCGTCAGGCTGTTTGATAACCATAGGGTATTTGAAACTATCAGGGATAATTTGATGATCCTTTCTAATAATATGAGATTTAGGCACCGCTATTTTATTGGCTACTAAAAGCTCATGTAAATACACTTTGTTAGTACATCTTAAAATTGACCCAGGGTCATCAAAAACCACCAATCCTTCGGCCTCGGCCTTTTTAGCAAACCTGTAAGTGTGGTGGTTAACATTTGTGGTTTCACGAATGAACAAAGCATCAAACTGCACCAGCTTAGCAAAGTCGTTTTTGGTGATCATCTCGGTATTAAAACCAAGCTTATCTGCTGCAGCTATAAATTTCTGCAATGCCTGTGGACTTGAAGGAGGATTAGGGTCATCAGGGTTTACTAAAATGGCCAGGTCGTACTTCTTACGAGAATATTTCTTGCGAACCACCTTCTTGCCGGTAACATAAAAATGCAAGGCTTCCTGAAGCTTTTTAAACCCAGTTTCATCAAGGTTTTTAAGGTGCAAAGGCTTCAATGATTGAAGCTGCCACTTATCCTTCTTAGAAAATATGGCTTGAATGATAGGTACCTGAAACAGGTTGAACAACAAAATCCCAAGCTTTGAATAGCTTACATTATCCACCTGCCCAAAATAAATATTGATGGTCACCTTAGAAGAACTCTCACCCTTTAAAGTATCCTGAATAAGGGTGTCAAACTCCTCGGCATCATCCTTAATAAAAGATGGGAATCTAAAGTCCTGCAAAACAGAAATCTCAGGAATAACCTTGTGTGAGCGTGCCTCAGCTAATAGCGAAACATAGTAGCCTAAACTTTGGTACTGATGAGATCGGCAAAGGTTAACAATCATGTAGTTTTTTGACTCCAGATAAGCACTGTTACCAAAATAATCTGACGGAGAAATGATTGTAGCTCCTTCAGCATTTATTTTCCACTTCTCAGGATTCTCGGTAATAATTAATTTTGGCATTATATTTTTTTAGGGTGAATAATTAACAAATTGGCATCATAGGTCATTACACCTAACATTATTGAGTTTATAAGTTTGTGAAATGTAACAGGGTAATGTTGCTTATCACTTATTGGATTGTCTGCCAAAGGATCAGCAACATAAACCTCTTTATGATTATACCCTTTGATAACAACAAAGTGTCCGCTAGGCTTACCCGCTATATCATCATATCTGATTTCAAAATCCCCAACTTCTCTTGGGCTTTCATACAGGTAGGTAGCACTCAGTCCTGTTAAAATTGGCGTTCCCTTTTCAAGATGTCTTCTTAAAAATCCTGAAGTCAGCTCCTCAAACTTTATCTTACCACCATTTTGCAAAAACTTTAAATAGGACTTGGTAGCTGCCTTCAGCCGTTTAGCTTTAGGATTGCTCTCAAGTTGTAATCTCAGTTTTTCTGAAAGGTCAACTTCAGGTTTAAACCAGGTAGGGTCAAAGTTGGTCAGATTATAAGTATAGATCGTAACCTGATAGCCTCGTTCCAAGGCGTGATTGCCCAGAGTAACTCCTATAGTGCCACCAGTTTTTAGTTGTTTGACCTGACTTATAACATCGGTTAATTTTATATCATCCTGATAATATTGATAAACTGCCTGCAAGCAAGTGGGCCCACAGGTAACATCATCAGGTTGCTTTCGGATGTCAAGTGAAAGTATAGTTTTATGGTCGTTTGATATCATTTGTATATCTTCAATAGCCTAGTTAAGACGTAGATAAAATAGAAAGTCACTCATGCTTAATAGAAATTTATCAGATGAAGAGATAGTGGTATTGCTAAGGACAGATGGCAATTCAAGGTACTTTACCTTAATTGCCGAAAGGCATGAAAAAGCGATTCTTAAAAAATGCTTTTCTTATACTAAGGATGAGGACGCAGCGGAAGATTTGTGTCAGGAAATATTAATCAAGCTCTTTTTAAAAATTAAAGACTTTAAAGGCGACTCAAAATTTTCTACCTGGCTTTTTTCCATTGTTCACAATACATGCATTGACTATCTGCGAAAAAATAAGAAGAATGTGCAAAAGGTGATCTCTGATAAAATGAAGGAAGAAGTGGCTGAACTGATTGATGGCGTTGATGAAATACCGGAGGAATTGTCAGAAAAAATATTGTTTGAATTGCTGGATACTATGACACCTGAAGAAAAGCTTTTGCTACTGATGAAATACAAGGAAAAGCATCATGTCAAGGATATTCAGGCAGCAATGAATCTGTCTGAAAGTGCGGTAAAAATGAGATTAAAAAGGGCCAGAGATAAGATTAATCTTTTGTATAAAACCTACAAAAAACCTTCTCTCTGACCCGTTAATTCAATTAGATCTTCTTTTGAAGCACTTCTATTTTAGCTTGCGCAAAAGTATTACCTAAGGCCTGTGACTTTTTATATAGTTCAATAGCCTCCTGGTAAGTTTCCTTTCTCTTTTTAGGAGCCAATTTAGTTCTGGCTGCTGCCAATTCCATGGCCTCACCTCTTGCAAAGAAGGCATCCGCTTCAGATACTTCAGCTTTGATCATTAATTCCTGCATCTTAGCCTCAATCAGCGCTAACTCCTGCTCTTTAATCATGATCATCTGACTCTTCTCTTCAATCTCGACTGACTGTAAGTTCACTTTAGAAATCAATCCTTGGTTTTCTTCCTGAAACATTGCCACCTGATTTTGCAATTTTGTGATCTCACTATTCTTTGATGTCAACTCCTTCTGAAGCTTTTTAATTAAGGAAGAATACGAAGTATTATTCTTTTCCATATCAGCCAGCTTCTTGCGCGTATCTTTCAAGTACTTCTGAATGCTTTTCATTCTAGCTTCATAATCATCAGATTTGATACCCGTTTCAAGATTGATTCTTAAAGAATTTCTTTCCTTGTCAATGGAGTCCATCAGTGCTGACACTTTCGCCAGTTGCTCACCAACCACCTTGTCATTTTCAATTTGAATGTTCAGGCTATCCATAGCAGCTTTTAATGCCGCATTTTCTGTTTCTAATTGCTTGGTGTTGCACGAAGCAAAGGCCAATATTAATACCGGCAGAATAAATAATTTTTTCATTTATTATATAAGTTGAGACCATATGACGAGGACATAGAAAAAGGTCACATCTTAATGAGAAAATTTTCTCCTTATTATTTATCTGAAGTTTTTGAGCAAGTCAAAATTGTCAGATATCCGTCCTAATAGTTATTATTGACCATTTAAATGGGTTTAAAATCAGGAAGTTGTAATTTTAGTACTATGAAAAATATATACACCCTCTTTCTTATTGCACTGATAGCTGCCAGCTGTACGGATCAAAATGATGATGCTCAATATGTGGTAGATCAGGCCCGAATAGCTGCAGGTAACGACAAGCTGGATATGGCACAGGTAGAGTTTGAGTTTAGAGATCGAGAATATGGGGTAAAGCGTCAAAATGGAAAATATGAGATGGTGCGACTGTTTAAAGACTCACTGGACGTAATCAGAGATCAGGTGACTAATGAGGGATTTCAGCGAGAGGTGAATGGTACTGTCACAGAGGTGCCGGATTCGATGGCGTTCAAATACACAAACTCCATCAATTCGGTAATATATTTTGCACTACTGCCCTACAACCTTAATGATGCTGCAGTTATTAAATCTCATCTAGGAACTGAAGCTATAAAGGACAAAGAATACTATAAAATAAAGGTGACTTTCGAACAAGAAGGTGGTGGAAAAGACTTTGAAGATGAGTTTATCTATTGGGTAGCTAAGGACACATATTTTATAGATTATTTAGCTTACAGCTATCTGACAGATGGTGGCGGTATGCGATTTAGAGAAGCCTACAACCCACGCACTGTCAATGGCATCAGAGCTTTAGACTATATTAATTACAAACCAAAAACAGATGTAAAGCTTGAAGCTATAGGTAAAGCCTTTGAAGCAGGTGAATTAGAAGAGTTATCAAGAATTGAACTGGTTAATTTTAATGTTGAATTGCTCTAATCTCACTTATTTCTAAACACCTTCATGATAGTATAGACTAATGGCAATACCGCAGATATTTGAAGAATTAGAAAACGGGTGGCACTGCTATCTACTTTGAATGTAAAAATCTGCTCTATTGACTTAAGGCAATTATTAAAGCCAATCAGGAGTACAATATTCAATATAATCAAGCTCAGAATATTCAGTGCCAAACTGTTTGAAGTCTCACCCATAATCTTTTTGTTATTTGTAAAAATAATGAGCACAATCACCATCAAAGGTAGCACCAGGCCATTGAGTGCCTGCGCTGCAATAATTACAGACAGCGGTTTAAAATCCAGCATCCCAAAAAGCATTCCTATGAGTAAAACAGTTATCCAGGTAATGCGGTAAACTCTATTTTTATCATTCGAATCAATGATCGATGAAGTAATAATAGCAGCTGCCATTGGGGATGTGATGGAGGAAGTGATACCGGCAGAAAAAAGCCCAATACCCATAAATATAAAGGCCCAATTGCCTAAGTAATTACCTAAAACATTGGCTACATCTGCAAAACCACTCTCTGACTTTGCATTGGTAGCTACTAAAAGAATAGCAATGGAGATAAGCCCTCCAAAAAGGACTGAAATGGACAAGCCGAAGCGCATGTTACTTAGCGCTTCATTTTTAGCCACACCAGCGCCTAAAAATAGATTGTAAGGCACAATAGTAGTGCCTACCAAACCCAGCACTATCCATGAAGCTCCATCAGGAATATTAGGAATAGTTGCTCCAGCAGCTATGTCGGCCAAGGACAACGGCAATTGAAAGGCTAAAAACAGGAACATCAAGCCCATAACAGCCACCACAATTCCTAAACTGGTTGTAATCAATTTGATACTGCTCATCCACAAAAGAGCTGCACAACAAGCACCGGTTATAAGTATCAATCCAACCTTACTGAAACTGGTAAAAAGTAACACACCACTAATAGCTCCTAATATATTGCCCGCCTGATAAGCAGCACATCCTAAGACAACAGAAAAACCAATGAAATAAACCCCCAGCTGGCTCTTTGATTTTTGCTTCATGATTGCGCCAAGTCCCTCACCAGAAACTATGGTAATTCTTGCGGCCATTTCCTGCAATACAAGACATGCGATTGTAGAGAAAACCAGTGCCCAGATCAACTGAGTACCATATTGCGCGCCAGCCGCAGTAGCTGTTGCCAAAGTGCCAGGACCAATAAATGCTGCAGAAACAATAGACCAGAGGAGTATGGAGGAAATCCTTTTATTCAATTGCATTAATTTTCATTTACCTTTTACTGCATTTATTGCATTCATTATCAATATCTTGACAAAAAATACTGCTTTTCAATCTACTTAAAAATAATTAGTTTTACTTGTTACACCCATTTCTACAAATAACACCAAAATTATAAACTATGGTAACTCTCCGTTGGACGTCAAAAGTGTTACTGGCTTTTACCCTGATAATTAGTGGATCACTATTACAGGCGCAAACTGGTGTTCCCAGAATTGTTATCAATTCGGGTGGTCATTCAGGCAAAATATTTAATATACTTTATAGCCCTGATGGACAAAAAATCATCTCTGTATCTGAAGATAAGACAATCAGAATATGGGACTCCCGCACAGGCGAACTTATCAAAAAATTTGAAGCTCAGATAGGCAAAGGACCGGAAGGCATGTTTTACGCTTCTGCCATTAGCCCTGACGGGAAATATATAGCAGCTTCAGGGTATCCTACTGCCGGAGAAAAAGGAAACCACATCATTTTGGTAGATATAGAAAAAGGTGTTCAGGTAGGTACAGCTGTTGGTCATAACAATGTAATCAACAGTCTGGACTTTGATGGGTCGGGAAAATATTTAGCTTCAGGAAGTGATGATGGAACCATCAATATCTGGTCGGTAGAAGAATCACATCAAATGCCAATAAAAGCTACACTTGAAGTGGGCACAAGAGTAACTGGCGTTTCATTTAACAATAAAACACAATCATTAGTAGTAGCATCAGATCAGAGAAATGTATTAGTCTATGATCTGGTTAAGCTTAATGCCGGGGTTACTAAATTCTCACCTCGAGAGCTAAAAGGACATAAAGACATTGTGAACAAGGCCGTGTTTTCTCCTGATGGTAGCTATATAGCCTCGAGTAGTTTAAACAATGAAATGTTTTTATGGAAGTCTGATGGGGAACTGGTTAAAGAGTTTAATAATGAAAAAAATATCATAAATGCCTTAACCTTTTCCTATGATTCAAAAATACTGGTAGCCATGGATGTTACTGGTAGCGGTCGTAGTTACTCAATTCCTAGCGGTAATAAGTTCGCAGAGTTTAACGGTCATGACAATACAGTTTTTAGTGCAGACTTCTCTCCAGAGTCAGAAACGGGAAATTATATTGTGGCCACTGCAGGTGGTAACAATAACATCATTTACATATGGAATCCTATAAACGGGCGCTCGCAGCAATCTATAAAAGGGCACGGTGGCACAATATGGGATTTGAGTTTTGGTGAAGGACTCGACCTGTTCATCTCTAATGAGCAAACTAAAAATGAAAGGGTCAATTATAAGTTCAAATTTGATTTTTCAAACTTTGGGATAGCTATGGACCCTGGTAAACCTTCTGCTGGTTTTTTACTCGATGCCAATAAGTCAGTCGAACAAACAGGTATTTATACCATTGAAGTTGGACGAGGAAGTGTGATCCAAAATGATGAATTTGAAGATGGTAGGATATTAGATTTTCAGGTAAGACCCAACGGCAATGTAATTGTCGGCAGCGATTTCTCGCTTAAGGAATATAGTACCAACGGGGAAATGCTCAAGGAATTTTTGGGTCATACTGCTGGGGTGCGAACTGTTACAGTTAGTAAAGATGGTAAGTATATGGCCTCTGGTAGCGAAGATCAAACGATAAGAATTTGGAACTTGACTGAAAAAGGTGAATTACCAAGCATGCGTGATGTTTTTGAAGCGGCAGACTGGCAGGAGTATTTTACCTCTTTAGAAGTTGACTCCTTAACCTTCCAAGGTTCTGAAGAAGCGTGGCAAGGCGTTATGAGTTATTTAAGAGCTGTTGGTGATAAAACTTACAGAGACATTGAAGAAGTACATGCCAACTTAGGTGCCACTATTATTCCTTTTGCAAATATGTTTGTTTCAGATGAAGCGGAGTGGATAGTTTGGACGCCAGCTGGTTATTTTAGCTGCAGTTCTGATGGAGCGCAGTATTTTGGCTGGCACATCAATGAAGGAATTAATAAGTTGGCTAATTTTTATTCGGCAGAGCAATATTTCGATATCCTGTTTAGACCTGAAATTTTGGTAAAGAGTATGGGACAAGCCAAAAGAGTAACTGATATCTTAAGAGCCGAAGGCGAAAAAATCTTTGATCTTACTAAACTTAATAGACCATCAGCGGCTTTCTTCAATATTAACAATCTGGCTTTTGGCGAATTTAAGCAGTTAGATTATCACCAAGGAAATTACGACACCCAAAGTAAGACGCTGGAATTAGAAGCTGACATCTATGACGGTGGTGGTGGCGTAAAAGAGGTAAATATCTATCAGAACAATAAATTGATCCTGATCGATGATGAATTTGAGTCTACAGGAACTCAGGGCAAGCAGTTTCACCGCACCTATTCAGTAAACCTGACCAATGGTAACAATGAATTTGAAATTGTTGTAAAAAACTTCCAAAAAATAGAATCTGCAGGAGATAAATTAAAAGTGAAATATGTGGGAGAAATCATGGCTACATCCAGCCTGTATATTTTATCTGTTGGAATTAACACCTATAAAAACCCGGCCTATAATCTTAATTATGCGCAGCCAGACGCCAAATCTTTTACCGATAAACTTATAGGCAATGGCAGTAAGATGTTTAAAAATGTTCGTAAAACAGAGATTTACGATACTGAAGCGACCAAAGAAAATATCCTAAAAGGATTTGAGTCTATAATTTCTCAGGCCAAACCCGAAGATGTGTTTGTCTTCTATTATGCGGGACATGGTACCTTAGATGAAGAAAATGATAATGAATATTACTTGGTGCCAACTAACATTACCAAACTCTATGGTGACCCTCAGCAGCTTCAAGACAAAGGTATTAGTGCAACTGACCTAAAAGGATATTTGGCGCAGGTTAAGTCTCAAAAGCAGTTGATCTTAATGGATGCCTGTCACTCTGGAGGTGCTATTAAATCAATGGGAGTAAGAGCTGCAGCATCAGAAGAAAAGGCAATTGTACAATTAGCACGAGCTTCAGGTGTAGTTATGCTGGCCTCAAGCGGCACACAGCAGTTCGCAACAGAATTTGAAGTATTGCAACATGGGGTTTTCACCTACGCTTTATTAGAAGCTTTAGATGGTGCTGCGGACTCTGGTGATGAAAAGGTGACTGTTAATGAACTTAAAATATACATGGACGAGCGAGTACCTGAGCTTAGCGAACAATATGGTGGACAATCACAATATCCAACTGGTTTTGTTCATGGTAATGACTTTCCAATAAGTATTGTTTATGAAAAGGAGGAACCGAAAAGTGATGAAGAAACTAACGAGGATGGTGACGGAAAGAAATAATTAGTTTTTTATTGAATATTCTAACTACTCCTTCATAAACTTTTTACCTCTTCCACTCTTCTTTAAAATCCTGTAGTTCTTCTTCCTTCGCTTTTTGTTTTTGATTTTCTTACGTTTTGATTTGGGTAGTTTTTCTATCTTATTATATCTCTCATTTGGAGATTTTACATTCCTTAATCTCCTCTTCTGATTATTCTTTGCATCACTAGGGTTTCTTGGACCCACATTTTTTCTCTTTCCAGCACTACTTAATATTTTTTTTCTATAATTCAACGCATTCTTAGAGTCTTGCCTGTACTGCTTTGAGTTATTTCCAAATCTTTCACGGTTTTTGAAGGCCATGTCATCGAAGTCAAACCTGACCACTATCTCGCTACTAGCCCCTACATCTGAACCCAGATTGTTGTTAATAAACTCATAACTAAAACCGAAAAAGATCTTTCGAGCAACCATTAACCCCACGGCTCCATTCACAATGTCTCCCTTTCTTACTGAGCCCCCAACGGTAACAATATTATTGTAGGTATAGTAAAGTCCGGCATCCCACATATCATTTGATGTTGATAGTTTCCTGAATGCAAGCGTAGGTTCAAGCATATCTAACCCTCCTCTCAGAGGAATTAGGCCTGCTGCATAGCCAGAATAAAACTCTGAGAGCACACTTGCATTATTTGAAATATCCAAGCTGGTTGCTAGTCGGTTAGCAGCAGCTCCAACCTTGAAGTATCGATGTTGATAATTCACCCCAAAGGAGAAGTCCATATTGTTGGTACGCATGCCTAGTAAAGGATCATTACCATCACCTATCAAATTTCCTGTATCAAAGCCTAAACTATTGTACTCTGCACTCACACCCATAGAGAGTACATTATAACTACCAAAGTTGATGTGGTAAGCAAAAGCGCCAGAGGCGTAAATGTTATCTACAAAATTGACTTTCTCTCTAAAAATATTAGCCCCCACACCAAATTTGTTACTTCCAAAAGGGGTATGGAAACTGAAAAAGTTATTCACTGCCGCCCCATTCACTTCACTAAAACTTCTTCTATTCGCTAAAGTTGCAGAGCCAAAGGTATGTCCTGCCATCGCTGGGTTATAGATAAAGGAGTTGGTTAGTTTTTGACTAAACAAAGGAATATCCTGAGCTTTAGCAGATGCCAGAACTAGAAGGTATATTGTTGATATTATTAGTATACGTTTAATCAAATTCTTCCTTTTTAATTCAACACAGTTATCATCTGCTTAGCGGTGACTCCAGCGTATTTAAATATACAGATATAATTACCCGGTGATAGGCGGTCAAAACTGCCATCATAGGTATTATCAGTGTCATTGAAATTTCTAAAATTTTGTTTTCTATATACCTCTGACCCCCATCTGTCTAAGATTATTACTTCATTATCATTCTCATATGCTCCTATAGCATCTATAACCAAATAGTCATTAAAGCCATCGTCATTCGGAGTTAAAATATTATGTATTCGAGGAGTTAATGACAGTTCTGCTCCTAGTAGTAATACCCTTCTGTCTCCTATTAATTCATCATTACTGATGATAGAGTTAAAACTTGTTACTGATGAGCTAACACCTCCTAAGTTCTTCACTGCACCGCTTAGTTCATCATATTCTAAGACTGTACCAATAGTTCTACCATCAGCAAACAATGCTTTATCTTCAGCGAGTATGGGAATATTCACTTCTGAGCTGCTAAAGTTAGTTGAGGTAAAATCCCAAGCCCAGTTATTAGACGCTGTCGTTACGTTAGTTGGCAATTTATCCAAAGAAACGCCACCAACTCTTACTGACATAGTAGTACTTATGTCACCAGTGCCTTTCACGTTAATTAATTCTATAGGAGTATAAGTGCCATTGGCACCTAAGGGAAATAATTTAAGCCCATTTCCAAGATGAGTCATAGAACCTGCTATCCATGAAACTCCATCAAATTCATCAATTTGAACGCCATCATTGATAACCATCTTACTTTCATTACCTACAACCACAATTCCAGATAGCAAATTCAGTTGATTTGCTACTATCAACTTTCCAGTTATTATCTCCTTTTTGCCACCATTGATGATATTTAGCGAAGGCACTGCTAATGCAGATGGTAATTCCAGCGTTAAGTCTCCATATAAGAACAACTGTCCACCTGTTCCAAAAATGACTTCTCCATTATTAATTACAGCTCCATCGGTGCCTAGCACCAAATCATTGCCGGTTGTCAGCACAGCATTCTGACTAACATTCAGCTGGGCTAATAATAAAGATGGGAAAAACAATATCGTTAATAATAACTTATTCATCTCCTTTGCTAGCCTCTGCTGTTAAGATTTGAGTTAACTTCTCGATTTGAGACTTCATCAAGTCGAGTTGAGCCTGGGTGGAAGCTTCTGTACTCTGGATAACTTTATTAGTGACCTCCATTTCTTTCAACTTTATAGTTAACTCTTCTATCTGCTGCTTCTGACTATCTATGATCTGCTGTTGTTCCTTTGTAGCCTCTAGCAGTACAGGAATAAGCTGCGTATAAGAGACTCCCAGATGACCATAATCATCAATCTCTTTTACTGCATATGGATAAATGGCCTGAACATCTTGTGCCATAACCCCATATTCTCTAACCTTAACCGAATCATCTATCATATTATATGAATAGCCCTGAATTTTCGTCAGATTTGACAATACATTCTCTATCGGAATAATATTTTCTTTTAATCTTCTATCAGATACCTGTGTAATTGAACCTGTGTACGTAATTGAACCTACAACATCTACATCACCTACAAAGGTTGCTGCATAAGTCGCTCCATTAGCATCAGCTGCAAGTGCTGCATCTCCACCTGCCCCCCCATTAGCCTGTACACCAATCCAATTGCCCTCAGCAACAATACCATACCCCCAACCGGCTGCGGTACTGGTTGAACTTGCATAAAGTGCTACACCATCTTGACTACCTGTATTGGTATTAACAAAACTTCCTACATTTTGTCCAGTTAGTACGTCATCATCTACACAAAGAAGGCCTGCAGGTGTATTAGTTCCAATACCAACATTGGCACCATTTCCTAATATCAGCGTATTACTTTGAACCACATCAGTAAAGGCACCGATGGCAGTGGCATTAGTTAATCCGTCAGTTGCATCAGTGTTACTACCAATTAAAGTAATATCAGTTCCGCTGGTTACGTTAAAACCTGCAGCCGTACCAACGAATGTATTTCTAGTACCTGTAACCGCACTTATTCCAGCAGAGGCTCCTAGATAAACATTATCAATTCCTGTAGTGTGAGCACTGCCCGCAAAACCACCAACCATTGTGTTTCCACCATTACCTATCCCATTTGTAGATGATCCTGCACTATACCCAACAAGTGTGTTATTGTTCTCGTTACCAGCCAGTTGATCTCCAGCTAACTGACCCACAACAGTGTTTGTATTACTTGTACTAAGAATACTAACGTCATCTTGAAAATAAGCGGATCCTGCATCAATATTAATGTCTCCCACGAAGGTGGCTGCGTAAGAAGCTCCATTAGCGTCTCCTTCTAAGGCAGCAGTTCCTCCGGTTGCACCTCTTGCCCGTATTCCAAGAAAATTACCTTCAGCAATAAGTCCAATGCCCCAATCGGCATTAACACTACTGGTTGAACTTGCATAAAGTGCCGCACCATCTTCATCAGCTACGTTGGTATTGATAAAAGATCCTACGTATTCTCCAGTGAGTACGTCTGCCTCTACCTGTAAAGCGCTCACAGGTCCAGAGGTTCCAATCCCTACATTACCAGTGGTATAATTTAAATCAGAACCATTTACAGTCCATGGGCTACTTGCTGGAGTTTGCCAAGAAGCCAAACCATCGGCATCTGAAGTAAGTACACTTCCTGCAGCTTCCGTACCGTCCGCAATTTTGATAGCACCAACGATATCCAATTTTGTCGTTGGTACCGCAATGCCAATTCCGACATCTCCATCAAAATATGCCCCTCCGTTTACACCGATAGATGCCACACCAACACCAGCATTTCTAAAAGACACAATCTCCGTAGATACTGATCCTGTCCAATCTACTATTAGCGTTGGAGCTTGTGAATTAGTATTAAAGTATACTGCAGGATTTGTACTGGCTACATTGTTAATATTTGTATTAAGTCCTACCCCTGTTCCAAAACCTTGAATAAGAGCAACATTTTCGGCATTTGTTGCGCTAAGCGTTTGAACTCTTAAAGCTTGTTCGGTTGTATTGTTTTGAGTTGCATGTAACAAGGCCAAGGGTAATGCATTACGTATTCCTACATTACCATCACTGAGTATGGTGACGCGTTCAGTGTCGTTGGTTCTAATATTAAATTCCGCAGCATCAGTAGTGCCAATAAATTCATTTGCAGGATTAGTTCCCGCATTTCCCGTTAGACCCCAGCCTGTGGAAGCATCAACATAGGCTTTGGTGGCTGCATCTTGAGCATTAGTAGGATCTGTTAGGCCTGTAATTGATGTTCCAGCATTATTGCCCTCAACTAGTACTTGTGCCAATGTTTGAAGTTCGTTTGTTGCACTTCCATCTGCATCAGCTGCTATGGCTGCAGTGTTGGTAGCAATGTCTGTAGTGTTTGTTCCTATTTGGGTTCGCTCTGCGCCTGTTATAATGGCTCCACTGCCTACACTGGTAATGTCTGTAATATCTGCAGTAGTAATAGTATTCTGCGTGGACAAAGTGCCTAATCCAAGGTTCGTTCTAGAAGTAGCTGCATCGGCTACATCACTTAAGTTA
>NZ_SMLV01000399.1 GCF_009711525.1 Fulvivirga lutimaris | reverse complement strand
CTATCTTAATATTTTAAAAAATGTGACATACTTCTTCGCTCAGAATAGAGCTACAAAGTTGCTTTTAGAAAAACATGGTGTGGATCAGGTGAGCATTTCTGGGGACACACGATTTGATCGTGTTGCTGCCATTGCAAAAAATAAAAAAGAACTGCCTCTGGTTAAAAAATTCAAAGCTGACAAAAAGATAATGGTTGTGGGCAGCTGCTGGTCAGAAGATATTGAAGTTCTGCTACCTTTTATAAATGCTTCTGACATGAAGTTTATCATTGCCCCGCATGAAATTGAAGGAGGAACAATAAGTAAGCTGGAAAAGGAATGTATGCGTGATACCATACGATACTCAAAATTGGAAGAGTCCACCGGAGATGAAGACGTACTTCTTGTTGACAACATAGGTTTACTTTCAAGCCTGTATGCTTATGGGGAGTATGCTTATGTTGGTGGTGCTTTTGGAGCTGGTTTGCATAATATTTTAGAGGCTGCTACCTATGGAGTGCCTATTTTCTTTGGTAACAAAAACTATAAAAAATTTAATGAAGCCATAGAACTTATTAACCTTGGTGGTGCTGTTGCAATCGGCAGTTACACGGAATTAAGAGATCAATTCACCATCTTTATGGAGGATACTGCATTGCAAATAGCAGGTCAGGTTAATATGGATTACGTAAAAGATAATACGGGAGCAACTGATAAGATTTTTGAATACTGCCAGAAGCTAATAAAGTCATGAGAGGATTAGTTATCCGATCAACAGGGTCCTGGTATGATGTACTTGCAGAAGACAACAAAACTTATGCTTGCAGAACAAGAGGTAAGTTGAGGCTGTCTGGCTTCAAGACAACTAACCCCATAGCAGTAGGTGATAATGTGGAGTTCGATTTGGAAGCTAATGAAACTGAAGGTCTCATTTATGCCATTCAAAATCGAGATAACTACATCATTAGAAAATCAATAAAGAATAAAAATCAAGGCCACATAATTGCAGCCAATATTGACCAAACAATACTTGTAGCAACTTTAACACTGCCGAGAACGTCCCTGGGATTTATTGACAGGTTTTTGGTTTCAGCCGAAGCATTTAGAATACCTCAGGTGCTAATTTTTAATAAAAGTGATCTATTGAGTTCAAAAGAGCTGGAGAAACAAAACGAATATATTAAGCTGTATCAAAACATTGGGGTTGATTGCCTGGTAGCGTCAGCAACTGAGAAAATAGGCATTGAAGAAATCAAAGAAAAGTTAAGTGGTAAAAAAAGCCTTTTTTCTGGGCACTCTGGTGTAGGTAAGTCTACACTCATCAACTGTATCGCGCCTAAACTCAATCTAAAAACATCAGATGTTTCTTCATTTTCAGATAAAGGTGTTCATACCACCACTTTTGCCGAAATGTTCAACTTAGGAGAAAATACATTTATTATAGATACACCTGGCATCAAAGAGCTTGGCCTCATTGATATGGAACAGGATGAAATTTCAGATTACTTTCCAGAAATGAGAGACCTGATTGGAGAATGCAAATTTCATAACTGTAAGCACACTCATGAACCTGGTTGTGCTATTAAAATTGCCGTTGAAGAAGGTCAAATTGCAGGAAGTAGATACAAAAGCTATTTGAGCATGCTGGAAAATGACGATAATAGGCGTTGATGCTTATTTGAAAAGTAAATTCAGGTATTTAAAAAGCAGCTTTATATTTCCCGTCCTTATACACTGACGCATTTCATAGTAAATTCTAGTCCTTAATGATTTGTGCTCATCTATGGTTACATTCATTTCTTTAATTTTCTCACAAATGTCCAATGTGCTGTACATTTGATCACTCTTATAAACATACTGTTTAGTAGACATAGAATTTGGTAAAACCCTTCTATGAACTAAGACCTCATCGGTATAGCAGTATTTATACTTTCTCGATGAACGAACCAAAAAGTCAAAATCTTCATATGTGAGTTTTTCATTATAACCACCTAAATACTCAAAGACCTCTCTTTTCGAAAACAAAGTAGGCGGACAAATAAAGTACCTTTTAACCAGCATAGAATATATATCACCTTCTGGCGGAGGTTGAAGTGCTTTCCCTTTATTATCGGTTTCGTAAAACTCCTTTAAAACGGAATTGCTTTCATCAACAATATGAGCATTGCTAAAATTAACCCCAAAGTCATCACCAGCATTTTGTAGTGCAAAAACTCCCTTTTCAATTCGTGCAGGTAGCAAAATATCATCTGTTGCAAAGTCAATGATGAAATCACCTTTTGAGGCTTTATAACCGACATTAAAAGCCGCGCAGCTCCCAATATTCCTCTCTAATGGCATGTATTTTATTTGGGCATACTCTTTCGCCAGCTGCTCAATTACTTTATGACTGTTATCTGTACTAGCATCATCTACAACTATTAATTCAATATTAGGGTAAGTCTGATTCAGAACAGACTCTATGGCTTCTTTTACAAACCTTTCATGGTTGTAGCAGAGAGCTATCACAGAAACTAATGGGAGCTCTGTGGTCATATTATATTCCATTTAAAAGTAGACCTGAGAGAAGGAAATCCACCTATCTGCCTTTTAAATTCAATAAGACCAGGCTTGGTTTTGTTTTCCTCTTCTGAACTGCCTAAATCTATGGTAGATATATCATTACTTAAACAGTAGTTATAAATTCCTTCATATAATTTAATTAATGACCCATGCCTGTCATAGTCGTTTAAGTGCCCTGCATAAAAAATGTACAACGCTGAGTCTGATATCTTTAAAGCAATTGCCCCTGCAATTAGCTTAAAATTATCGCTAACACTAAAGATTAGAAAATCATCAGCGATCTCCTTAACAATATTACCCAACTCAGATAGGGTTAATGAAAGCTCATATCCTTTTTCAATTCTAGAAGTTAAAATACAGTCATAAACGTCCTTTAGTTCAGCTCTATCTTGAATATTAAATTGATATTCAGAGGACTTTGCAAGAAGCTTTCTTTTAGTTCTATTAAGAATGGCAGTATAAGGTTTAGCCCCCACAGGAATACTAATATGCATCACACTTTTTACAAGAGAAAACCCATTATCCAATAATGACTGAAAGAGTAAAGTCTGATTGATTTGATCAAGACTAGCAGGTGGAAGGATTATTTCAATACTGTGAATTTCAACCTTTTGCAGCTCCTCAATTATAATCCCAACAAAATCATTTATTGAGCTGTAAGATAAAGGCCCAACATCAATCCCCCCAAAAGTTGCACGATAGGGGCTTCTAGCAACATCCCCTTCAATATGAACATGAAATGAAGCCTTTACAAGCTTCTTTTTTTCATCTAACCAATAAAAACTTTTCCATCCCTCTTTGGCTTGAGTTAGCCTGTGACGTTCTGTGTTAAATAGATATTCTTCAAAATCGAACTTATATCCTTCCGGGACTTCAAAACTCAGCATTTATGGTTGCTTCAATAAGGAATACCAATTTTTTTATAAACAAAGTGCATAAGCCACGCGGGTCCAATCATTAAAAACTGAATGTCTTTTAAAAATGACGGCTTTTTCCCTTCTACCTTATGTCCGTAAAATTGACCAATCCATGCGATAACGAATATGCCAAGTGACAACTGCCATAAAGGAGCAATATCAACAGCCTCCAGTTGATTAGCCAGAAAAAGACATAATACTGAGAACGCGGCCATGCCTAAAGCCAAAGACCACGAGAGTGCAATATAGTAGGCAAGAACAAGAACCAATATGATCGTAGCCCAATTTGCATACGGACTAACAGATACATTGCTATGCAGGAAACCACTAGGAATAGACCAAATTAAACCAACAATACTGAAGAAGATTGCAGGCACGCAAACCCAGTGTATAGCCTTGTTTGTGCTGTTTTGGTGACTTTCACCATATTCAGAAAGTAATTCATCAATTTTTCTCATAGTAGTACAATTTACAAATTGATGCCGGCTAATTCAACTTTGTTTTTACTTTATCCCATGACTTTACCTGCCAATGTACCTTGCCAGTAGTAAGGTGATTTCCTTCAGTGTCATGGATTTTAATCTCACAAATCACCACTGTAGATTCATTGTCCTTCAAAGGATTATAAATCTTTTCTTCCAACCATTGGTCATTGATTTCAAAAGTCCCAAAGCCATCCATCTTTCCCTGATAATGATACTCCATTTCCAATGTTTTTAAAATGATGCGAAACTTCTTAGGGTCAAGTCTTGATATCATTAAAAAACCAGTAGAGAATTCTGATAATGTAGCAAGAGCACAAGCGTGCAAACCTTTAATATGATTGAAATTACCTCTTTTGTAAGGCAATTTAGTTTTTATCGTGGTGTCCGTTATCTCAACCACCTTAAACCCGTGAGGTTTATTAAATGGGATCATACGATTTAAACCGGCATTAAGAAGCCATAAATAAAAAGAAGACGATTTGGCCTTCTGAACAATCTTAGTTGTATCCATAAATTAAAAAATGATTGAAAAGATACTCAATACTGGTGAAACATCTATAAAAATCGTTATTTCAGCCCAGCTATGTTAAGTTACTGGGAAAAAGAATCGTTTGTAAACTATGATCATATTATCATAGGAAGTGGAATTGTGGGCTTATCAACAGCCATTTCGATAAAGGAAAAAAAGCCTGATGCGGATATTCTTGTACTCGAAAGAGGCATATTACCCACAGGCGCCAGCACTAAAAATGCCGGGTTCGCCTGCTTTGGAAGTTTGACTGAACTTCTGGAAGATATTAAAGTACTGGGCGAAACTGATACTCTGGCTTTAGTTAATGAGCGGTGGGAAGGTTTAAAAAAGCTCCGAGAACGGGTAGGTGATAGAAATATGGATTACCTCTCATATGGAGGTTACGAGTTAATGCGAGATGCCGAACTTCCCTACCTTAAAGCTATAGATCAGGTAAACGAGATGCTTTTACCACTCTTTAAGCAATCAGTATTTTCCATTGATGATGAAAAAATAAAAAGCTTTGGTTTCACTAAAGGCGAAATCAAATCCATTGTAGTCAACCCCTTTGAAGGGCAAATTCATACTGGCAAGATGATGAAGTCTTTATTACAGTTGGCTTACAAAAACAATATCAAAGTACTTACAGGAACTGAAGTATTGTCGTTCGAAGATAATGGAGCAGAAGTCTCGGTAGTTGCCAAAAACATGGTAACTAACTCTGAAATTGTTTTCAAGACTAATAAAGTAGCGGTCTGTACCAATGCCTTTACCAATAAACTAGTTCATAACCTTGATATAAACCCTGGCCGTGGGATTGTATTGGTTACAAAACCATTACCTAAACTTCCCTTTCAAGGAGTATTTCATATTGACAAGGGCTATTATTACTTCAGAAATGAAGGCTCGAGAGTTATTTTCGGAGGTGGTAGAAATCTTGATTTTGAGGGAGAAACTACAACAGAGTTTGAGGTTAATGATAGGATACTCGCAGAGCTCAAAAAGCAATTGAAGGAAGTTATTTTACCAAACACTCCATTTGAAGTTGATCACACTTGGGCAGGAATAATGGCCTTTGGAGCTAATAAACAGCCGATCTATAAACAGCATTCGTCAAATGTTCATCTTGGCGTAAGGCTTGGCGGAATGGGCGTGGCCATAGGAAGTCGCATGGGAGAAAAACTAGCCGAAAAGATGCTCTAAATAGCTGCAATTTTATATCTTCGGCATTTAAACTGAATACGTGCGCATGGAAAGTAGACATAAGGAACCTTCTCTTATTCTGTCATTATTACCAATTTTCTTTCTTATTATTTTATTGGCTGCCAATGTTTACATCTTTAGTGATGATGCATCCTACGGCCCTAATCAAATTGCACTCATCCTTTCTGCTGCGTTTGCTGCAGTGCTTTCATTAAAACTTAAATACCGCTGGGAGGAAATACTAGATGCCATTGTAAAAAGCATCAGTTCTGCCATGTCAGCTATTCTTATACTATTAATGATTGGCGCCTTAGCTGGAACCTGGTTAATAAGTGGTGTAGTACCTGCCATGATCTATTATGGTCTTGAAATATTAAACCCTACTATTTTCCTTTTTGCTGCAGTGATAGTAAGTGCCGTGGTGTCTTTAGCAACAGGTTCATCATGGTCAACGGCCGCAACTATAGGCATTGCACTTATGGGTATCGGACAGGCGCTTGGAATTCATGAAGGAGTAATAGCAGGAGCTATTATTTCCGGAGCCTACTTTGGCGATAAGATGTCTCCGCTATCAGATACCACAAATTTAGCACCTGCTATGGCTGGCACTGACTTGTTTACCCACATCAGATATATGGCACTAACCACAGGGCCGTCCATCATTATAACGTTAATTATTTTCCTTATCTGGGGATTTAGCATTGATGGTAATGCAGCATTAGGTACTGTTTCTGAGGTTCAGCAAGCAATAAAGTCAAAATTTGAAATCAACCTGTTTCTATTTGTTGTTCCTGCTGCGGTTATCTTCCTAATTATAAAAAAGATGCCTGCTTTGCCTGCACTTTTAATAGGGACATTATTGGCAGGAGTTATTGCTATTATTTTCCAGCCGCAAATTGTAATGGCCGTTGCGGAAAGTGATGTGTTTAGCATCAAAACTGCTTACACAGCGGTTATGAAAGCGATGTTTACCGAAACTAATGTTGCTACTGGCAACGCCATGGTAGATGAACTACTGACAGCTTCTGGAATGGAAGGAATGCTCTCAACAGTATGGTTAATTGTTTGTGCCATGATATTTGGAGGCGTAGTTGAAGGCAATGGTATGTTAAAGAAAATAGCCGGCACCATTATCGGGTTTGCTCATTCTACCGGTTCTTTAATTGCTGCAACAGCAGGAACGTGTATTACTTTTAACTTAACGGCATCTGATCAATACATTGCCATTGTAGTACCAGGAAGAATGTATTCGAAAGAGTTTGAAGATCGTGGACTGGCTCCGGAAAATTTAAGCCGAACACTTGAAGATTCGGGCACCGTTACTTCTGTGCTCATTCCATGGAATACCTGTGGTGCCTACCAGTCTTCAGTTTTAGGAGTGGCCACTTTAACTTACCTACCATACTGCTTCTTTAATATCATAAGCCCATTTATGACCATATTGTTTGGGTATGCTAACATCAAAATCAAGAGGATAGAGAAAGAAGATTAATATGTTTGCTACCACAATTTCCAATATAGAAATTAATGAGCTTGAGCTCGATCGCTTTGAAGGTGAAATACATTTAATCACCGAAGAAAAAGAGTTGAAAGCGGCAATGAAGACATTGTCTAAAGAAAGTGTTGTTGGTTTCGATACGGAGAGCAAGCCTGCCTTTAAAAAAGGAGAGTTCAACAATATATCTCTCATTCAGATTGCAACAGAAACTGATGCTTACCTTATCAGAGTAAACAAAACAGGCATCACCAACGAACTGCATAGTTTCTTTGAAAATAAAAATATTATAAAGGTAGGCGTAGCATTAAGAGATGACCTCCGTGACTTGAACAAACTAAGACCATTTACTCCTGGAGGTTTTGAAGAGCTTAACCATATGGTGAAGGACATTGGTATTGAAGCCAATGGACTAAGAAAGCTAACTGCCATCATTCTGGGATTTCGAATTTCTAAAAATGCTCAGGTTTCCAACTGGGAGAATGAAACACTGACAGAAAAGCAAATCAATTATGCGGCTACAGATGCATGGGTCTGTATCTCTATGTATAATAAACTTACAAATCAGGGATACTTCTAGTCCTCAACCTTAAGATCAATCTTATGACCCAGGTCATTGAGCAACTGCACTTTTGATTCAAGTTGCTCGGCCAAATTGATTTTTATGGTGCCTATGAGCTCACATGACGCTTCAAATTTCTGATCAACAATATTAATTTTCAACTCATTCACCAGCCTCATCACTTCATTGGTGTCATCATAACCATACTGAAGCACAATCTCATTTTGTACCTCAACCGTAATAAAAGAAGCATTATCTAAAGCTTCTTCTGCGGCTAGTTTATATGCATTGATTAAGCCACTTACACCGAGCTTTGTTCCTCCAAAATACCTGATAACCACAACCAAAGTATCAGTCAGCTCCTTTGAATTAATCTGACCTAGAATTGGATCTCCAGCAGAGTGATTAGGTTCACCGTCATCATTGGCTCTGAATGTTTTTCTATCTGCGCCAAGTACATAAGCATAGCAATGGTGGCGAGCGTCATAATATTGTTTACGAAGGTCTGCCAGGAATTCCTTAACCTCCTCTTCGCTTGTCACATGAGTCGCAAAACCAAGAAATTTACTGCCCCTATCTTTAAACAGCCCTTCTCCAGGTTTAGCTAATGTTTTAAACTCCGTAATCATTCAAAAATTAGTTTAAGCTCTTGATATGATATAAGAACAATGGATGAAATAGCCAGAATTAAACCTAAAAGGTTGATTCTGGATAGCTTCTCTTTAAAGAATAAAACAGATACTAATGCGGCTATTAAAATAATTCCAACATTCAATAGTGGATAAAATATTGCTCCGTCATTTTTAAAATGCGATAAGCTTCTCAAAAGAAAATATATTGAAAAATAATTCACCACGCCAAGAACTACTCCCCATATAACATTCTTAAAGGCTATTCTATTTTTACCTAGCATAATTGAACCTAATCCAATAATTGAGGCTGAAGAAAATATTATAATGGGGAAAATTGGTTCTGTTTCAGGGCTTAGGTATTTGAAATTGGTAAAGTTAATCACCGAGTCTATAAGACCACTTAAGAGAAAAACGGCTATTGGAAGAAAGATGGACAATCCTGGTACATGGACTGTTTCTATTTTCTTTCCTTTAAGTGAGCTCAGTAAAATGGCCAAGATAGCCAGTGCCATTCCTACATAGTTTAATGATGAATACTGTTTGGACTGGATACCTAAAACAAAAAGACTCATAAGCACAGGAATCATCAAAGACATTTTGGAAGCAATGGAAGACACAGTCATGCTAAATATTTGTGTCGTTCTGGCCATGAGATAAAAAGTGCCTATAAAAACTCCCCCCAATATCGCACCAATAATCACCCAATCTGTTGACCAACTAACAGCATAAAGAGCCGACTTATCTTTAAGAAAAATAATGCCTGTGGCTACACAGGTAACATAATTAAAGACAATGGCCTGTAAGGTATTGAGGTTAAATACCTTAAAAAGTCTGAAGCAGACAAAGATGCCTATGTTGCTTAAAATACAGAGTAGAAGTGCTACCATACAGTGGACAAATCTAAATAAGTTGACCAGACCTGTAACCTTCTTTGAAAAAAAAGGTCTTATACATGCAACCTCAACAATGAGATTAGAGTCTTTCTGAAAAAATAACAACATGAAAAAAATATTAATACTTTCAACATTTATCTTCAGCGCGTTAGTTGCATTTGCACAAGATTCAGAAATAAGAGATGTAAGTTCATTTGATGGCATATCATTGGGCTCATCCGGGACGCTATTTTTAACCATTGGAAGCGAGCAAAAGGTTGAACTAAAAGGAAAGTCAAGCGTAATTGAGGACATCATCACTGAAGTGCGTGGAAGTACACTTATTATCAAACAAAGAAATTCGAGCGGATGGTTTAGCTGGTCAAGCAGCGAGGACTTTGATGTGTATGTGACTGTACCATCTATAGAAGCCCTTGACGTTTCAGGATCAGGAAGAATTTATGGCAAGAGCAAAATTGCCTCAAGTCGTTTGGACTTAGGTGTAAGCGGATCTGGAAGAATGGAAATAGATGTAGATGCTTCAATGATTGAGGCAAGTGTTTCAGGTTCTGGTAGAATAACTGTAGATGGTAAGGGCAAGGATCTTGAAATCCATATCAGTGGGTCAGGGTCTGTAGATGCAGAGCATCTGGCAGTAGAAAATGTAGAGGCTAGAATTTCAGGCTCTGGCAGATGCGAAGTTAATGTTTCAAAATCAATCGATGCCCGCATAAGTGGCAGTGGCAGCGTTTATTATAAAGGGGATCCCGATAAGGTCAATAGCAACACGTCAGGGTCAGGCAGAGTGAAGAAGATTTCTTAGAAAAAGTTTAGGTTAAAACTCAAATTGAAAAAGGGGGCTTATGCTCCCTTTTTTGCGTTTATATGGTTGATGATTCCCTTAACAATTAAAAATTGTGCGAGACAATAGGTGGTCATTATCCAGAAGCCTGCATAAGCAAAATGCTCCAAAAACTTGTTGATTGCCAGCAGAGAGTCTGAAATCATAAACATAATGGCACCACCAAATACGTAAGAAAAGCTCTGGATTGATGTATAACCATAACGCAGCAAAGCAGTAATAGCCATCACTACAATTACGGTTGCATAAACCATCACGGGAATCTTCATCTCACCCAAACCCGGTTCCAAAATATAAACAAGGGCCAGTCCAGCGAGTATAAGCGTAGAGCCATGCCTCAGCTTCTGCGAGGACAACAATGGATTTACTGCAGTTTCATTCTTTGCCTTTCTATAGCTAAAAACATACGTAACATGAGCCAAGAGAAATGAAGCCAATCCAAGAATGAAAAACATTGGGTTCTGACCTTCAAACATTAAAAACACATCTCCTAACCAGGAAAGAAATAGTGCGGCTAAAGTGATATGAAACAAGCTGTTTCGATCTAAAACCGAAGCATAGAAGTACCCAATTAGAGAAATTACTATTAGCGGTTTAGTGATGGAAAGCACATCCATATTGAATAAATGACCTGCTAAATGGACAATAACTATTGTCCAGAAAAATGAGAGCGAAAGTTTTATTTTATTCATGACTCAATGATGCCGAAATTTTTTTTCTTCTCGAAATCAAATATGTCAGCGCTACAAGAGCTAGTCCTGCTCCCATACCAAAAGTGATAGGGAAATTCTCTGGGTTGTTCGAGAATGTCCATCCAGATAAAATGGCTCCTAACATAATACCAGCCTCCAAAGCAATGAAAGTAGTAGCCATGGCTTTGCCCCGGTTTTTCTCATCACTAAGGTCTGCTGTCCAGGCAAATAATGTGGGCGAATTCATACCTACTGCCAATCCATAAATAACAGCTCCGGTAAAAAACATGTTGATATTATCCGCAAAACCCACCGTCAGCATTCCAGTAGTATACAGTACTGCAGCGAGTTTCAGCACAGGTTCACGACCAAATTTATCAGAAATCTTTCCGGCAAATATTCTAACCACCAGGGAAGCAAAAATAAACACGGTCATAAAAGTGCCCTTATTCAACCATGCACTCTCAGATTTGTCAAGTCCAAGATGAACCCCAAAATCTGGTATCACGGTAAGAATAATACCAAAGGAAAAAATGGTGAGAAACATCACAATGGATGGTGGAATAGCAGATTTCTCAAAGATCTCATTCCTAGATATCGATAAATGAGAAAGTTTAAACTTCTCTCTGTTTTCCAGGGTCTCTTTCATACCGGCCAAAATGATGATGGACAGAATGGCAAAAGCTGAAGAAACACCAAACATAACATCGGTTGAATAGCTCTTGGCAATGGCACTACCAATAGTGGCCCCGGTAGCCATGCCTATAGTGCCAAAGAAGCTGGACAACCCCATGGCCTCACCTCGTTTACTTGCCGGTACTATATCGGCCACATAGGCCACAGTACCCGTTGGTTTAAAACCTGTAGAAAAGCCATGCACTAATCTCAAAGCGAAGAACCCGAAAATTGTAGTTACAAATGGGTAGATAAAACCTAGTGCAAAACATACCGAAGCTCCAAATACCATCACAGGTATTCTGCCAATCTTGTCAGTCAGCTTGCCACTGAAAGGTCTTGATAACCCAGCGGTGAGTGTAAAAAGCGAAATGATAAACCCTTTATAATCTTCTCCACCTAGCTTGGTCAGGTATGCAGGCAACTCGGGGATGATCATATTAAAGCTGGCAAAGAACAAGAATGAGCTCATGCATAAAAGCCAGAATTGTAATGTGTAGGTTTTTTGTGCCACGGGCTTATTAGATCTGTTGTATAAAAAAGAAGCCGGAACAAGTCCGGCTTTTAATTAGTCTTCCGAATTGTCCTGGTAGCCGAGCAAAAATGCCTTAATGTAATCATCCAGGTCACCGTCCAGTACATTTTGAACATCTGTACGCTCAACACCAGTACGGGCATCTTTAATCAACTTATAAGGATGCAATACGTAATTTCTTATCTGCGAGCCAAAATCAATACGCATTTTACCAGCTTCCACCTTATCGCGCTCTGCATTACGCTTCTCAAGCTCCATTTGGTAAAGTCTTGACTTCAACATCTTCATGGCCAGCTCCCGGTTGGCCAGCTGCGAACGCTCCACCTGACAAACCACCACAATACCTGTAGGCTTGTGTGTCAGCTGTACTTTAGTCTCTACCTTGTTTACGTTCTGTCCACCGGCACCACCAGACCGTGAAGTGTGTAACTCCACATCTGCCGGGTTGATATCTATCTCAATATCATCATCAATCACGGGTGAAACATAAACCGAAGCAAAGGATGTATGTCTTCTACCTCCAGAGTCAAAAGGTGAGATTCTGACCAAGCGATGAACACCTATTTCAGATTTCAACTTACCATAGGCGAATGGGCCATCGAACTGCAAAGTAGCTGACTTGATACCTGCCACATCACCAGCCTGATAGTTAACCTGCTTTACAGAGTAGCCCTCACGCTCACCCCACATGATGTACATACGGTTGAGAATGTCTGACCAGTCCTGACTCTCAGTACCGCCTGCTCCAGGGTTAATCTCCATCAAGGCACCAAACTGATCTTCCTCACCACTGAGCATCTTTTTAAACTCAAGATCTTCAATGGCCTTCTCAGTTTTTGCAAATTCTTTATTGATCTCCTCTTCACTCACCTCATCCATTTCATAGAATTCATTGAGCGTTTCAAGATCATTGTATAAACTTTCAACTTCAGTAAAGCTGTCTGTCCATACCTTTTTAAGCCTTAGATTTTTCAGGATTTTTTCTGCTTCTTTTGGGTCATTCCAAAATTCCGGTTGCGCAGTTACAAGCTCCTCTTCTTGTACCTCTGCAAGCTTCTTGTCGTAGTCAAAGGTACCTCCTCAAAGCCTCTACTCGGGCTTTCAAGTCTTTCAACTCGTCTGTAGTCATGGGTAGTTTTTTAAAATTTGGGCAAAACTAACGAATGCGCAGTTATGATGCTCGGGATTGGTTTAGAATAAATTGGAGACTGATGTTTAGTTTATATTTTTAATTAACTAGTATAGTATTAAAGAATTAATAATGATTCGAATTTCAATTAAAGTATCTATTCTCCTTTTGGGTTGTAATAGCAAAGTCCAAGAAATGCAGGTAGATAAGGTAGATAGCATCACTGCATAATCCAATATAGAGGCTTCCATGGATACTGAGGCAGAACAGAAACATGAAGAAATACTTTACAAGGACAGCGTTTGGTTGAATGATGCAGTACAATTTACTTCTACTCAAAAGGAGGTTCTTGACAAACTTGGTAAACCTGACAGCATTACTACACCAATGTTTGAATGTGGTGCTTACATTCAAGGAGAAGAGCCTTGGGGAGATAAAGTGAATATTTGGCACTATCAAGGAACAGAAATTGTCACATTTAAAGATAGAGCCGAGATTATGAAAATAAGGCTTAAGGGATGGGAATGTACATTACATGATTCGCAAATGATATTTTCAGGAGAAACATCGATTGAGGATTTACGTGAAGTTTTCCCTAAATCAGTAAAAAATTCCTACGAATGGAAAGATGTGACTAAAGGAATAAGATATACTCTTGTAAAAATTGCCCCTAATCCAAACTACGATGATTCTTGGATACTTAAGTTCTATAAGAATCAATTAATTGAAATTGAATATTACACACCTTGTTAAAATTTACGGTCACTTTTCTCACTCTATGTAACTAATGGCGAACTTTGAGAGGTTGACCAAACATCCATAAAAATGAAAGAACAGATTAAAGAAATAAAACCCGGTTTTGGGTTAGGCAACATCAAATTCGGGATGTCAAGAGATCAAGTACGGATGCTGCTAGGCATGCCAGATGAAAATGAAAAATTTTCCTACACTGATGATGACCAAAACATGACCGAATCATGGGATTATTATGATTTTGACATCTCACTCAACTTTGATGAAGAGGAAGACTGGAAGTTAGTGATGATCTCTGCCAACTCTGATTTCTATACTTTGGATGGAGCATCGCTCATCGGGCAGACCATTGAGCAAGTTTCAGCTTATCTCGATAAATTGAATATAGAATATTATGTAGAAGACTGCTCTACTATAGATTCGCCAGATCATAAGTTAATTGAAGTGGAGTCTTTATCAGTTAATTTCTGGTTCAATGGTGGCGTGTTGGATGAAATACAGTGGTCCCCACAGTTTCTGGATGATGACACTATTAAGTGGCCGTAATAAATCAACGTCATTCCGGTTTGTGAGGCACGAGCAATACCGGAATCTCTAGGTTTACAGCTTATGAATGAGCGTGATCACCTTGCAGTAGATTCCGGTATTTTCATTCACTGCGTTCTTGAAAAAGCAGACTGACGGGTTTAAGCACCCATCAAAGTCACAGTAATAGTCCTGCCCGAAGCATGGTTGCGATGCTCACATAAATAAACTCCTTGCCAGGTACCTGTTAGCAATCTCCCATTTTTGATAGGCACACTCACTGAACTACCTAACAGTGAAGCCTTAATATGTGCAGGCATATCATCAGGCCCTTCCAAGGTATGTTTGTAATACGGAGCATTTTCAGGTACCATCTTATTGAAATGACTTTCAAAATCTACTCTTACGGTAGGATCTGCATTTTCATTGACGGTGAGTCCTGCCGAGGTATGGTGTATAAAAATATGGGCTATACCTGCCTTAAAATTCCTGAGCTGAGGAGTATTAGCTTCAATTTCTCTTTCTATTAGATGGAAGCCCCTTGAATATGGCCTGAGTGTAAAAGTTACCTGATCTACCTGCATGTGTCTTTTTTTATATGGTTGTTAAAGTTAAGCGAGTTAAAATATTCTTTTAGCTTAGCAACACTTAATTACTGCAACAAATGATTGAATTGATAGACAAAAATTTTGAATTACATGCCACCCAAATTCCAGATTCAACTGCTGGTATGACAATCATGAATTCAGAAAATGTGGTTGCGGTGGATAGCACTCTGTCATGTGATACATTTAATATAATATTTATCAGAAATGGCTTAGCAATAACCCAAGCTGAATTGGAAGATATTATCAGGTATTATACAAATAAGGATTTTGACTTTTGCATTTGGGTCAATGCTGAGAACCTAACTGATAACCTTAAAGAAATCTTTAAATCGGTGAATGTCTCCCACCAAAATGAAGAAGTGGGCATGGTGCTGGATTTAAGTCAATATGAAGTCATAGTTTCCGACCGACATAATGATATTGTTGTAGTTAGTGATTCAGAAGTTTTAAGTGATTATGCCAATATAATAGCAGCCAACTGGAGTCCACCAGATAAGAATGTCAATGCTTATTATGAAAATACCTCTGAGTATTATTTACAAAATCCTGATGGAGTGAAGTTACTAGTATACTATGACGGAGGCACTCCATTAGCTACAGTAGAGCTTTTTCCATCAGATAATTCCACAATAGGCATCTATGGGTTAGCAACACTCGAAGACGCCAGAGGAAAAGGCATTGGCTCTGCTTTGATGACCAAATGTCTGAACATGGCCAAGAAATCAGGATATAAAAAAGTTGTGCTTCAGGCCTCTGAAGATGGGATTGGTATTTACAAAAAACTGGGATTCCAGAGCGCTACGACTTACTACGAGTTTGCATATAATGGACAAATAGTCAGCAGCAGACATTTTTAGCACTTAAAAGTTTTGTAACTTATAGTTCTAAGCTTGATAGTGACCTTGAAAAATTCTGTTTTATACATATTACTCCTAGCCATTGCGTGCTGTTTCAGTGCATGTCATTTATTTCCTCAGACAGTAACGAGGCCAATTCCTGATATTGAATCTGGGCCTATAAGCTTAGACTTTGACTACACCAATAGCATTACCAAATCAGGTTGGGTGAGGTTTATGGATTTATCTGAGGGTATTGAAGATTATGAATGGGATTTTGGCTTTCAAGAAAATGGAGCATCCGTAAAATCTTACACAGGTGCACCTAAGATTAGGTTTCCTTCTAATGGTCACTATAATGTGAAGTTGGTTGGTATCAGCTATAAAGATGATACACTAACTGTTACCAAGAGTGTGGTTGTCAGTAACTATTAACTCAATTATAACATCTCCAAATTAAATTTTCTTCCATCTATTTTCACCTTGTTGCCAGCCAACAACTTGGTAAGCAAACTTGTTATGGCGAGCCCTCCGGTTATCATCAATGTTTGTTCGCTAGGTTCAAAACCATCTCCCTTTACTATGCCCTGATTAAAAATATCTATGGTAAAGAAAAAGATAGCAGCTCTGGAAGTAGCCGCAGAAACTATAGCAAAAGCATTCTTTTTTATTTTATATGCCTTTACAGTCTCAATCTCTGAAATATGCAGGTCGTAAAATCTGAATTTAATATGCTCTCCATCGAACCCAAGAATAAGCTGGTTGTAGTAAAAATTTTCGCCTTTGAGCTTAAACTTCAAATGGTCCCCTTGTTGATAAGTAGCTATAATTCTACCTCTTTTCTTAACTACCAATCTCGATTGGGCAACGCCAGCAACTGAAAGGCCTAAAGCAATGATCAGAAAAGCTAGTCGTACAGTCATATATGATAAAGCCAGTATTTGAATTGCAGATTACAAACGAACTCTTGTTGTGAAAAGTACATGCTTTCAATAAAAAAAGCCACTCTAACAGAGTGGCTTTTTCGAAATACAATTGCCTGTGAAAACAATTTAAATCTTAGTGATCCAGTTAAATCGATCTTCTATTTTACCGAGTTTCATATTATCGAGCTCTGCCAATACTTTGTTAGAGAATTTTCTATTCTCTACAGGAGGCAATTCGAAATCTTCATCTTTATAGCCTATTTGCTGAATATGCGCTATTGTAGCGGCAGTACCTGCACCAAATGCTTCTTCAAGTTTTCCTTCTCTGGCTGCAGCCACAACTTCAGCAACTTCCACCTTTCTTTCTTCTACTTCCATACCCCAGTCTCTGGCTATAGCCAAAACGCTGTTTCTGGTTATTCCATTAAGAATTGTATCTCCCAAAGCAGGTGTTATAAGCTTTCCATCTATCACAAACATGATGTTCATGGTGCCTGACTCCTCAATGTATTTATGCTCCTTTCCGTCAGTCCATACTAGTTGGTCATAACCTTTGTCTTGAGCAAGCTTAGCAGGATAAATTGCCGGGCCATAGTTACAACCTGTTTTGCAATATCCACTTCCGCCTTCTACTGCTCTTACATAATGATCTTCAATTTTCACCTTTACCGGTTTGGCATAATAAGCTCCCACTGGGCAAGTGATAATCATGAATTTAAAGTTCAACGAAGGTCTGATACCTATATAGTCATCATTAGAAAAAATGAAAGGTCTGATATATAATGAAGTGCCTTCAACATCTGGCACCCATTCACTATCAATCTCTAACAATGCTTTGAGTCCTTCATAATACAAATCTGCCGGAAGCCGTGGCATGCACATACGCTCAGCAGAAACATTCAGACGTTCAAAATTCTTATCTGCTCTGAAAATATTAACAACGCCATCTGCAGTTTTAAAAGCCTTTAGGCCTTCAAATACCGATATGCCATAATGCAACGCTGGACTTGCCGGGCTAATATGCATCATTTCGTAAGGCTCAATTCTTGCGTTTTTCCACTCACCATCAATATAGTCGGCAGTGAACATATGATCAGAATATGTCTTACCAAATTGTATATTCTTAAAATCAACCTGGCTGATCTTAGATTGGGCTATTTTCTTTACCGAAATGTTTAATGTCTCTGTCATGCTTGATGTTTTTAACGTTACTAACGAGCGTTAGGATTGCAAAATTACTAAAATATTGACAGTAGAAAAACGTTTGGTTATTTTCTAGGAATCCAAGGTGTTTCGGGCGCCTTAAGTTCCGCAGTCATTTTCCTACTTAAAACAAATAAATAATCTGATAGTCGATTTAAATACTTAATAATCAAGTCATCAACCTCCGCCTGCTCAGATAATAAAATTACTAATCTTTCTGCCCTTCTGCACACACATCTGGCTATATGACAAAAAGAAACTGATTGATGCCCCCCCGGAAGAATGAAGTTTTTCATGGGCTCCAGCGATTGCTCCATACCATCAATCTTATCTTCAAGAAATGTAATATCTTTCTCCTCTAATTGTGGAAGTTTCACTTTTGTATTGCCCGGCTCAGTGGCCAATATAGAACCTAGTGTAAACAATCGATCCTGTACCTCTACCAATACGTCATGACGGCTTTCATTACATTCCTGATCCCTCAGCAATCCAATGTGACTATTTAGCTCATCAACAGTACCATAGGCATTTATTCTGTCATGAGATTTGGAAACCCGGGTTCCCCCAAACAAGGCCGTTGTGCCCTTATCTCCAGTCTTTGTATAAACCTTCATGCATTAAGAATCAGAAACAGCAGCTTTTTGTTCAGCGGCACGAGTCACATTTTTGTTGATCTCATCTGTTTCAACCAGTCCATCACGTAATCTGATAATTCTGTGCGCGTAATGAGCTATGTCATCTTCGTGCGTCACCATAATGATCGTATTTCCTCCATCATGCAACTGCTGAAAAAGATCCATGATATCGTAAGATGTTTTGGAATCAAGGTTACCTGTTGGCTCATCGGCAAGTATAATACTAGGGTTATTAACCAAGGCCCTTGCTATCGCAACCCTTTGTCGCTGACCACCTGATAGTTCATTAGGTTTGTGATCTGAACGTTGTGCAAGCCCTACATTTTCTAAAGCCTGCATAGCAATTTCATCACGCTCAGACTTACCATAACCAGCGTAAATTAACGGTAATGCCACATTTTCCAAGGCCGAAGCACGCGGCAACAGGTTGAAAGTCTGAAACACAAATCCGATTTCTTTATTTCTGATAACAGCCAGCTCGTTTTCTGAAAGCTCACTAACATTATTGTTATTAAGAATGTAACTTCCGCTGGTAGGCGTATCTAAACATCCAATAATATTCATGAGTGTAGATTTTCCAGAACCTGAAGGTCCCATAAAAGCTACATACTCTCCTTGATCTATGTTGATTGAAACTGATTTAAGTGCCTCTACCGTCTGGTTACCCATTTTGTAAATCTTGGCTATTTCTGAAGTTTCAATAATTCTACCCATGAATGTGAATGTTTAGTAATCAAAAGTAATGCTTCTAATCAAAGAACGGAAAGAAAGTGCTTTGATAATAAGCTATTTACTTAAACGGTGATTTATAAAGTTTAGTGATGAAGATCATTAGTTATAATCGAAAAAGCTTCTTCAATATACTAAAAAGGCACAAAAAAGTGTGAAATGCTTTTTGGTCTATTGTTTGCTAACTTGTAGTGTCTAACCAAAAAGATCAAACTATGATTAGAACTAGATTTTTATTAATTGGAGTTGTTATGCTCTCCTGCCTTTTTGCTGAAGCGCAGGTAGAGAAGCTTTGGGAAAATGACTTTTCCAAAACTATCAACTGGCAAAAGGTATCTTCATTAGGACACTATGTAATAGGCACCAATGAAGGTTTAATCGGTGTTAATCCAGAAACAGGACAAATAGTATGGAATAATAACGATTTCGGTCAAGTCACAGCCGATCAGGTTCAGCAGGTTGGCTCCTCACCTCTATTTTCAATCAATCAAAACAACAATGTTTTTATGATTGACCCCTACTCCGGCAAAGTTAAGTTCAATTCACAGTTTGCAGGAGTATCAGATATTAGAGACCAATTTGTGTTATACAAAACCAACGGAATTTTAATCTCTGGAAGGAATTCCAGCAATGGCGACATTATCATGATGACCTCGTTAGAAGATGGTAAGGTAATGTGGAAAATAGAAGAGGATTATGGCCGATTAGTTACTGTAAAAGAGCTAAATAATAGCGAGGTATTAGTTGTTACCATATTTTACAATTACCGAGTAAATACTCAAAGCGGAGAGATTGTTTGGAAAAACGATGTTTCAGAGGCTAATCAACAAATGAAGAAGCTGGGAGCTTTTGGAAGCTTAATGAAAGAGGCCGCTTCTAACATGGCTCAGGATATTGAGTTCAATGTCCAATTCTACAGGCACCCAACCAAGGATATATTCTTTGTTGCCTCAGAACAGGAAAGTCAATCAGGATTTAGCTCCAGTTCTGGTACTACAGTGAGTTACGAAACGAACTATACAGGCTTTAAGCTGAGTGATGGGTCTAGAATTTGGAAAGACCCACTTGTGGCCAAAGGCAATATGGGTGAAGTGTATTTTTATGAAGATAATCTGGTGGTTATGCCCAATGATCCGGGTAACTCAAAGATCAATCTATATGACCTAAATTCTCAGGAAGGCATGTGGGGTAAAAAAGGGAATGGCTTAAAAATAAAAGGTGGCATTTACAGCTATGTTCCTACAGAAGATGGGCTATTAATGGTTTCAAAAAATGCCTCTGGAAAGAATTATATCTATTATCTGGATTTAGCACAGGGGATATTAACCTTTGATAAGCCCTTGAAAATCGATGGAGAAATGAGGATTAGCGAAAACACTCCAAGTGGGTTGATCTATGTTACTACTGAAGAGCTGAACATTCTAAATACCTCAACAGGTAGTGCTGTTTTAGACAAGTCTATAGTAACGAACCCCAGTTTAGTGACTCAAGATGACAAGACCTTGTATGTCTATGATTTCAAAGAAGGTGTTATTAAGCAGTTAGACAAGGCGACTGGTAAAGTATCAAACCTTTCAGGTGAAATTGATTTTCAAGGCAAAGAAAGCCCTGAAAACATAGAACTTAGATCTGACGGTATTCTTTTGAGCTCATCACAGAATATGACTTTAATATCTTTTGATGGATCTGCGAAATATTCAAAATACCTTGAAGCTCCACGTGAGGCGGGTATTATAAGAGCATTGCGTTATGCACAAGCCGTGAGAGCCGCATATATTGGTGCTGCATCATATGCTGCATCTGCAGTGTACACTGCTGCTGCTGAAGATGTTAAAAATGAAGATGCACTTGCTGGAGAAATAGTTGGAGGAGTTGGAGCTGCGTATGGACAGCTAGGTGATGCAGCTACAGATTTTGCTAAAAAGTCATTTGAGCAAGCCAGTGCCCGATTTAAAGCAACTAAAGATGCTAATGGGTATACGGTGATACTCACACAAATTGATAAGACCAATTATCTAGTGAAGGTAGATAAAAATACGGGTGAAGAAATTGGTAAAATCAATCTTGGTAAAGACAAAGCACCTGATTATGAAATGGACGGTGTAACCGGAACGGTGTTCTACAAAACGGCATCAAGTGCTGTGACAGGATATAAATTTTAAAGTAAAAGTCCTGTATCTGAATTCAGATACAGGACTTTTTGTTAACAAACCTCTAACTCCTTCTCACGTTCAAGCTCGGCTTGTACTAAATGCTTGAGAGTACTTTCAACAACAAATTCATCTTTTAATATTCTTGTATGCCCTAAACCTGAGGTCAGTACTAGTTTGGTATTATCATGTTTAGTCATGAGCACTTTAGGACTGTCTAGTGATACTTCCCGATCATCCTGATCATAGATGAGCAACAAATCAATATCCTTTATTAAATGGATATTTTGTTTAGCAGAAAATTCTTCAAATGAACAACCAAACATTTGCTCAATGTGATTGTTGAAATATGGCATGGCTAACTCTGTTGCACCTATCTTTTTTCTAAACTCAGACATTATTTCATCTGCTATAGCAGGACTGCTAATCATAACGAGTTTATTGGTGTCAACACCTCTTATAAGAGCATGCATGGCGGCTACTCCTCCCAGGGAATGCCCAATAATCATTTCAAAACCACTATACATTTGGCTCAATTGAGCGATGACATCTGCAAATTTGAGAATGTGGGAGCTACCTCCATCAGACTTTCCATGCCCTGGCGCATCAAATGTCACTACCTTATAGCCGGCTTCATTAAAAGTCTGGATGAATTTTCTAAACTGCGTACCACGGCCCATCCATCCATGAACCATTAAAACTGGTTTACCATCGCCCCATTCATAAACCTGCACTTTCTTATTTTCATAGCTGATATTATAAGTTGTGGCCATTTCCGCTGCTTCAATTTCACCATGGGGAAACTTATATTTAGCAGTGGAAAAGAAGATTTTAACAAACCATCTCTTTGCCAGCCAAGGCGCTACGGCCTCCACAATTGGGTATGTTGAAGCTATGATTCTTAATGGTAGTGGGGTTTTTATTTTTCTCTTATTCATACTGTTATTATTTTAAGACCAATCGGTCTGTTATTTTGCAAATAAAAAGGGTTAAGAAGTTTTTAATACTGAAAAATCCGGGAGTGGCTCCTTCAAAATATTTTGATTGAAATGGTTTTTTATATACTGCACTGAAAAATCGAGGCAATTATTATTATCCTCCACACGCGACATGATGATGGCACCTTCCAAGGTAGAAATCATCATGGCAGCTGTTTGTTTTACATCAATATCACTTTTAAACTCACCAGCAGATATGCCCTCGTTAAGTTTAATCTCAACATATCGCTTTAATCCTTTAATGCCGTTCTTAGCTTTCTCCTTAAGTCCCGGGTGCGTGTTTGTGGCATCCATGGCCGTATTAAAAATAGGACAGCCTCCACCCTGCACTATCGGATCATCAATAAAGGACACAAAGACATCTATCAGACTAAAAAGCTTCTCCGTTGGAGAGTTTGCTGTACTCAATACCTGCTGAAATCTGTCTAAAACTCTTTGATAATTATAATTGAAAGCCTCAATGGCTATCTCGTCCTTATTCTTAAAGTGGTTATAAATACCTCCTTTTTTCAGCTGAGTAGCCTCCATAATATGACTCAATGAGCACGCATGATACCCATAGGTATTAAACAATGCTGCTGATTGCTGTATGATTCTATCTCGTGTACTAATTTTAGTCATAAACCGACCGGTTGGTCTCAAAGTTATAAATTAAAGTTAGAAATTCAAAATACTACAGTTGATATGCCGCTTTGGTAAAGGTGAAATCCGAGGTGTTATAGGTTCTTTCTATAAAGGTTACATTGTCATTTTTATCTACCAGCAATACTGTAGAGCAGCGTGACCCATATCTTTCGCTCTTAATAAATAACGGTGAGAGCATTTTTTCCATTTCGTAACCTACACCTGTATTTGGCAATTGACTATCAGCCGCTTTCTGATCATCATAAAGTAATTCAAACAGCTGATCAGGATCTATTTTATCCTGCTTCATTAGCTCCTTCAAGTTGTCAATACCCTTAACAACCTTTGGCCAATGAGTATCCAATAAAGCATTACTCAAACCATGAACCCCTGCATCAATCTTATGAACGCCTTTTTGATAATTGCCATAGTAGTGCAAATTATCCCAGTCCCCACAAATGATATTAAACCCATTATAAAGCTCACCTTCTTCTGAAATGTTGTTTAAATATTCCTGCCCACTGATATTGCTCTTTAAAAAATCAGATACTAAATGCCCGCGACTGGGAGCATCACTTTTGATATTTTGCAAATCCCTGAAATTCGTCAAAAGGCTTAGCCTTCCCTGTTTGGTGATCCCAAGCCAAGTTCCTCCTGCCTCTAAATCTCGTCCCGCCAGTATATTAGGATTTTCCTCCCAGTAATCAGCGGGTTTAGTTGGTCTTTCATAAAACTCATCTCTATTAGCTGCTACAATGAGTTTATATTTTGGATGTGCGTTATTAGCAAAAAGAATCAGACACATATAAGTTAATTAGGTCCGACAAATTTATGACTCTTATTGATTTTGATCCTAATCAAACAAGGTAAGTTGGTCAGGTAACTGACGAAATGATTTTCTATGGTAATCAGTCAACCCAATTTCTGCAATGGCCAAACGATGAGCTTTTGTTGGATAGCCTTTATTTTTCTGCCATTGATATTGAGGAAACTCTATTGACAGTTTTTCCATGTACTCATCTCTAAATGTCTTTGCTAAAATGGAAGCTGCAGCTATTGAGAGGTATTTACCATCACCTTTAATGATACACTCAAAAGGTATCTCATTATGAGGTTTGTACCTATTACCATCAATAAGCAATAATTCAGGTTGAGTCTTTAGTTTCTCAACAGATCTGTTCATGGCTAAAAATGAAGCGTTAAGAATGTTTACCTCATCTATTTCAACATTATCAACAAATGAAACAGCCCAAGCTAAAGCATCTGCGATAATATCCTCCTTCAACAATAGTCGCTGCTTTTCTGATAACTTTTTAGAGTCATTTAAAAGTTGATGACTATAATTTGGTGGTAAAATAACTGCCGCAGCCACGACTGGGCCAGCCAGACAACCACGTCCCGCTTCATCGCAGCCAGCTTCAACCAAGTTCTCAGAAAAAGATGATAATAACATTTAGCAAATCTAAAATTGTACAGCACAAATCGAAAATAAGTTAGTACAAGTCGAAACTTTAAACACATACATAAAAGTTATAGTAGTTTTGCGGCCATGAATTCTAAGAATAACCCCTGGACTACGTTAAAATCGACATTGAAATATGATAACCCCTGGATTGAGGTGGTAGAACACGATGTAATCAATCCTGGCGGAGGCAAAGGTATTTATGGAAAGGTTCATTTTAAAAATCAGGCTGTAGGTGTTATACCTATTGATGATGAAGGAAATACCTGGCTTGTAGGCCAGCACAGATATACGCTTGATGAATTTTCATGGGAAATGCCTGAAGGCGGTGCTCCCTATGGTGAAGATGTTTTAGAGGCAGCCAAAAGAGAATTGAAAGAAGAAACCGGGCTTACGGCAAGTTCTTTTGAGCTAATACTCACCATGCACAATTCAAATTCTGTAACAGATGAAATTGCTTATGTTTTTTTAGCCACCGGACTAACCCACGGTGAGGCAGAGTTGGAAGAATCTGAATCAGATATGGTGGTAAAAAAGCTTCCTTTTTCTGAAGCATTAGATATGGTAATGAAAGGGAAAATCACAGATAGTATGACCGTAGCAGGTTTTTTAAAAGCTTCAATAATTCTAAACTCTTAATCTAACTGATTAGGAAAATCAATGTCGACACAAAACTATACCGAACACTTAAAAAAGAATTTCTTTCTGGCGTACCCTGTAATGCTCAGTCAGCTTGGCCATATGATGGTGGGTGTGGCCGACAGTGTAATGGTAGGTAGATTGGGAGCTGTGCCCTTGGCCGGGGCTTCTCTGGCTAATGTCATCTTCCATATAACATTAATGTTTGGCATTGGCGTTTCATATGCCGTTACACCTCTAGTTGCTGCTGCAGATGGCGAAGGAAACGTTAACAAATCGGCAGATTTTCTAAGACATGCCATTGTCATTAATGTAATAACAGGATTGTTACTTTTCGCAATTGTAAAAATTACTAATCCAGCCTTGGCCCATATGGATCAGCCTGAAGATGTAGTGATTTTGGCAATCCCATACCTCAACATTATCACCTTTTCTCTGGTGCCATTGTTGATCTTCCAAACCTTCAGGCAGTTCGCTGAGGGGCTTTCTGATACCAAACAGGCCATGATAATTGTTATCGGATCTAACCTTGTAAATGTCGCCCTTAACTATGTTCTGATTTATGGAAAATTAGGCTTCGATGCCTATGGGCTGCTTGGCGCAGGGTATGCATCTTTCATCTCCAGAATAATATTGGCCATCTGGATGGCCCTTTACATCTATTACGGCAAGCGTTTTTCACCCTACCGCTTAGGTTTCACCATTGCTAACTATAGCAAGCCAATATTTAGTAAAATGCTTGGCATTGGACTACCCGCAGGCTTTCAAATGATTTTCGAAGTTGGCGCCTTTGGTTGTGCCGTTATCATGATTGGGTGGCTGGGTGCAGAGGCTTTGGCCGCACATCAAATTGCTATCAATCTTGCAGCCATCAGCTATATGATGGCAACGGGCCTTTCTGCCGCTGCGACTATTCGAGTTGGTAATCAGCTGGGCTTAAAAGATATTCCTACACTCAGGGCCGCAGCTTTTACATTGTATGGCATGGTAGTTTTGTTCATGGGTGTATGTGCCACACTATTTATTGTAGGTCGTTATTTCCTTCCTGCATTTTACATTGAGAATGATGCCGTTATAGAAATTGCATCAACACTGTTAATTATAGCAGGATTTTTTCAAATATCGGATGGTGTTCAAGTATTGAGTTTAGGAGCACTTAGAGGCTTAGAAGATGTTAAAATACCCACTTTAATGACCTTTATTGCTTATTGGGTATTGGCACTCCCTATTGGCTACACATTGGGTTTTGTCTATGATATGGGTGCTGAAGGAGTGTGGTACGGTTTACTAATAGGTTTAACTATTGTAGCCATTTTCATGTTCTGGAGATTTAACTTATTGACCAAAAGGATGTTAAATACCTAACGAGTGTCAGTAATAAATTAATAACTTATCTTTGCATTGATGAATCACAGTCAGGCCATAACAATCTATCAGCCAATGCTTCAGAGTATTGCACAGCGCATGCTGGGTTCGATTGCTGATGCTGAAGATATCGTGCAAGACACTTTACTGAAATGGTTGACCATTGATACTGAAAAGATCAAAAACACAAAGGCTTATTTGATCAAGTCTGTAACCAACAACTGCATCAATCATCTGAACACAATCAAGCGAAAGAAGGATGAATGCCTTGAATCAATTAACCCAAAGGAGTTTATTGATAAATACAGAGAAAAAGAACTCTTTCATTTCGACTTTGAAAATGAAATGTCCAGTGCTTTGAATGTCATTCATAAAAAACTTGAGCCTTTGGAGAAGAGCATTTATGTGCTCAGAGAGTTTTTTGATGTAGAGTATGATGAATTACAGGTGTTGTTCAACAAGAAAAAAGACAATTGCCGTAAATTATTCAGCCGAGCTAAAGATAAACTGAATCAGGAAACTACTAAAGTTAAGGGTGAAATCTCAAATACAACTTTTTTTGAGCGCTTTAAAAACGCCTGCCATTTGGAGAACCCTGCTGAGCTAATACAGCACTTTATAGAAGAGCTCCAAACCAAACCAGAAAAAAAATAAACTTTTTTTGTCACAAATGATTATATTGTTTGTCCTCTAAATGTGAGGGCGAAAGCTTTATCATTTTTTGATTTTAACCGAACTAAACATTATGACTGTAATACTGACCTTTTTTATAGCCCATTGGTATTTATCGTTGTTCTTTCAAACCTTCTTTTTGCATCGTTATGCATCACATAAGGCATTTACAATGAGCAAAACATGGGAAAAGATATTCTTTGTGCTTACCTGGTTATTTCAGGGATCTAACTACCTAAGTGCATACGGCTATGGAATTATGCATAGAATGCATCATGCTTATGCAGACACTCCTAATGATCCACACTCACCTAAATATGACGAGAGTTTATTTAAGATGATGTGGAAGACTAAAACAATATACTCTGCTATCACCAGCAAAAAAATGAAGGTTGATGAGCGTTTTACCGAAGGTGTTCCTGAGTGGACTGCATTTGATACATTTGCTCGTTCATGGGTATCAAGAGTACTTTGGGGTGCTATTTATGTTGCCATTTACTGGCAGTTTGCTACCGTTTGGTGGTTGTGGTTATTATTACCAATGCAGTTTTTGTTATCTCCAATTCACGGAGCTATTATCAACTGGTTTGCACATAAATACGGATATAGAAACTTTGAAGTAGGTGATACATCAAGAAATTTCCTACCTGTTGACTTTTTAATGATGGGCGAAAGCTATCATAACAACCACCACAAACATGGCAGTCGTGCTAACTTTGGTGGGTTTAGATGGCATGAAATTGATCCTACATATCAGGTTATTAAAGTATTAAACAAGGTGGGCATCATCAAGCTGGTAAAACAAAAAGAAGTACAGCTTGAAACAGTTAAAAAAGCTGCATAGAAAAGTCTTATAACCGACTAAACCATATATTAATAGAAAGCCTCGCAACTTAATGCGAGGCTTTTTAGTTTGGATTGTATGAATTTAAAAACTACTTCAAAACCTTCTGTGATTAATGAAGTTCATTGGGAAAATGGTCTAACCTATCATGAGTATCGTCAACTAATAGATAGCTTATTGAAAATCAACCAAACTACTGGCAACAATCATTCTGAAAAGCAGCTCGTCTATACCAGGCTTAATGTGCAGAGAATGAATAAATGGGATAAGATCACCAAACTAAATGCTGATCTCATTAAAGCAGTAGAAAATATTAATACTCCTCAGAAGTGGTTAATACTAACTGAAGCATGGTGCGGAGATGCCGCTCAAAATTTACCAGCCATTCAGAAAATAGCCGATTTGAATGATAATATAGAAGTAAGATACCTGCTAAGAGACGAAAATCTCGATATTATGGATGCTTACCTGACCGATGGCTCAAGATCGATTCCAAAGCTCATCATTCTGGATAATGAATTGACAAATTGGGGACCAAGGCCTGCTCCAGCGCAGCAAATACTCAAGGATTACAAAAAGGATGAATCTATGAGCTATGATCAATTCTCGATTAATCTACATACCTGGTACGCTAAGGATAAAGGAAAAACGCTGCAATCAGAATTTATTTCGTTGCTCGCTAGTTTAGGCTAAATGTGTGTTAGCTGCCTCTGCCTTAATCTTTCTATACAAGGCCATACTCGTTAATAAACCCATTACGGCAAAAATCGACAAAATCAGAAATACATTCCGATGGCCTATAACTCCCGGGTCTTTATCAAGTACATAGCCCATCAAAGGGCTCATAAAAATATCAGGTGTAAAACCAACGAATGATATAATACCGACTGCTGTGCCCGTAGAAGCTAGAGGAACATTTACCCGTTGCACCACCGCAAAGTATATTCCCCTAATACCATAAACACCTATTAGAGTAGTTGTTAAAACTGATATGGCTAACCACGCAGGGTGACTAATTGCACCCTGATAAACCAACAGTCCTCCAACTATCATAATGCCAAAGCACCATGCTATTACTTTCACCGGATCAAATTTATCCGCCACCAGCCCGGAAACTGTGGCAAATAAAGGTCGCATCCATAACGCAAAAGTTCCTACCGCTGCCGCAGAAACCTCATCAAAGTGTAAAACTTCATTGGCATATAAAGAATAATCATCTGTTATTTTATAACCTACATAAGCGCATATTATAATTACGGCCTGCATCCAGATGGTTGGCAATTTCATAAGATTTATAACGCTGCTTACTGTGGGTTTAAATTGCTCTTTAGATTTGACTATTTGTTTAGGTACCGAATACCAGACAAATACCCCAGTTAAAAAAGTAATGAGTGAGGTCGCTATTAGCACGGTTTGGTAAGAAGCTATCCTATGTTCATCATAATTACCCGACATCTGTGAGGAGATGGCTGAATCAAAAAGTATAACGGCAAAAGTCCCTATAGCGGCAGCAGTTAAACCTCTACCACCTTCCAAAAAGCCAAATGCTTTTCCCTGACTTTCGCCACCCCACTCTCTTGTAGCTCTTATTAGTGCTGCCCACAACAAGAAGATGGTAGTAAAACCCCAAAATGCATATAATATAAAAAGCAATTCGACAGTAGGATATACGGTCATAACCACCCCTCCGAGGCTGGTTAGCCACAGAGCAAATGATATTAAATTACGTGGAGCATATTTATCTGCCAGCGGTCCGCCAAAAAAATAGGAGGCCATGGCCACCACACCATATGCTGAAAAACAGGTGCCCAATTCAAGGTTTGAAATCTGAAAAACTTCGAGCAAAGTTGGCC
>NZ_SMLV01000218.1 GCF_009711525.1 Fulvivirga lutimaris | reverse complement strand
ATTAACAGGAAGAAATGACTGGTCATCTACGTTACCGCAAGGTAACAATAGTTACTTCTACCCATCTGCAAGTTTATCTGCAGTAGTCAGTGATATGGTTGACTTGCCATTGTTTGTCAATTTTTTGAAGGCCAGAGTTGCTGCTGCTAAAGTAGGTAATGATGCTGATCCATATAGAACAGGTGTTGTTTATGGTATTGCAGTACCTTTTACCCCTGCCGGAGGAGCTCCTGTAAATAGAGCTTCCCTAGGTAACAGATTGGGTAATCCTGATTTGAAGCCTGAGTTCACTTCAGAGTATGAGGCAGGTTTCGAAGCGCAGTTCTTGAATAGCAGAATAGGAGTAGATGTGACCTATTTTAACAGAACCTCTACTGACCTTATTTTAAACGCTGATTTAGCAAGATCTACTGGATATGTTGACGAAGTTGTTAACGTTGGAGAATTGAATAACAAAGGGTGGGAGATAGGATTAGACCTAACACCAGTTAAGTTGAATAACGGTTTTGCATGGAATTCTTACTTCGCATTTACCAAAATCAAATCTGAGGTTATAGATGCAGGCCCAACAAAAGAACTGTTATTGGGTGGCCCTGGAAGTACATTAGGTACTATTTTCAGAAATGGCGCTCCATACGGTCAGATATTTGGTTCTAAGAATGCCAGGGATGATGAAGGCAACCTTTTAATTGACCCTCGAAGCGGCCTTCCTTTTGCCTTACCAACCTCTGATATAGTTGGTGATCCTAACCCTGACTTTACGTTAGGCTGGACAAATACATTCACATTCAAAGGTATAACGTTGAGAGCTTTGGTTGATTGGAAGCAAGGTGGAGATTTCTACTCGTTTACAGCAGCATCATTGTTGTTGAGAGGTCAGCTAAAAATCTCTGAAGATAGAGAAGCTATTCGTGTGGTGCCAGGTGTGCTAGGTGATACTCAAACGTTTGAGCCTCTTCTTGATGAAAATGATAACAAGATTCAGAACACAGTAGGTATTTCTGCATTCGATTCTCACTTCTCTAATGGCTGGGGAGCATATGGTCAGAGTGAAGTGAATATCTATGATGGAACTGTTATCAGACTGAGAGAAATCAGCTTAGGTTATAGCCTTCCAAAGTCTATACTTGAAAAGACTCCTTTTGGATCTGCTTCTATTTCAATATCAGGGCGTAATCTATGGTTTAACGCACCAAATATTTTGGAAGGTCTTAACCTTGACCCTGAAGTATTGGGTGAGGCACCTGATTCTAATGTTCAGGGCTTTGAGTATGGTAGCGCTCCAACTACAAGGAGATATGGCGTGAACTTATCACTAACCTTTTAATCAGAAATAATTATGAAAAATATAAAGAACAAAGTAGTCGCTAGTGCGATGTCTTTCATAATGTTATTTTCTGTAACATCTTGTGACATCTTCGACTTAGATATAAATCAGGATCCTAATAACCCAACAGAGGCATCACCTGATTTATTACTGGCCAATGTGCAGTTAAATGGTATTACAACTTTTGCAGGGGGATTAAATAACGCCACTATGGGTTTTATGGCTATTAACACCTCATTTGATGGGTTTAATATGAATAATGGCTCATGGAATGGTACCTGGAATTTTCTTTACTCAAACCCATTGGTTGATTTGGATAGGATTATCATTTCCGCTGAAGAGTCAGGTAATAACCCTCATTATTTGGGTGTGGCTCAGGTAATGAAGGCTTATTATTTCAGCATAATGGTTGACATGTGGGGGGATTTGCCCTATTTCACGGCCTTTAAGGGTGATATTGGAGAGAAAAACCCTGGTTATGATGATGATGCAGTGATCTACGAAGATCTAATTGCATTGTGCGATAAGGCTGTTGAAAATTTTCAATTGAATAGTGCTGTTGCTGTGACAGGTGACTTGATCTATAATGGTAGCGTCTCGAAATGGACGAAAGCAGCACATACGTTGAAGTTGAGATTATTACTCCATAAAAGTGCTTTAGACGAGAGTGGTATGGCCACTCAGATTCAAGCTTTGATTGATGATGCTGATGTTGATTTAATTACAAGTAGTGGTGACGATTTTCTCTTCAAATTCGGCAGCCTACAGAATCCAGACAATAGACACCCAATGTACCAAGCAGGTTATGCAGGTGGAGAGGCTGGCTATTCTTATTTTGGTTCTCAGTTTATGATTGAGATGCTTGAAAATAGAGATCCTAGAGTACCTTTCTATTTCAAGAGACAAACTGATGAGGTCTTAGATATTAATGACCCTACAGATAAACAAACTATCCCTTGTTCTCAAAGAACCGATTGCATCTATGGCTATTATGTAACTAATCCGGCCATGACACAGCGGGTATATGGAGTTGACCCGGGTAGTATGACAGCTGATCAGGAAGCTTATTTAGCAGGTTTCTTTGGTCGTGACAGGTCTGATCCATCGGGTATTCCAAATGACAATCCAATTAGAACAATACCTGGAGCTTACCCGGGAGCAGGTTTGTTTGATGATGTTGCAGAAAAAGGTGGAGGAAATAAAGGGAGAGGAGATGGTATTTTTCCTATGATAACTTCATGGATGACCTATTTCTACTTATTGGAGGCTCAGGTTAGACTAGGTGTAAATACAGGTATGTCTGATACTGAGTTATTAGAAGCAGCCTTGTCAGCTCAAATGGATAAGGTGATAGCTGTAGGAACGGCAGCGGACCCTGCTGCCAGTGATGATGTTACTGCATGGGATTATCCTATTACCTATACCGGTTTTGATGAATATGTTGATGAGATAGTTGATGCTTATCCTGCTGGGGGTAGTGAAGGGCAAAAGCTACAGTACATGATGAAGCAGCTTTGGTTTTCCAGTTTAGGAAATGGGTATGAGATTTATAATGCCTTTAGAAGGACAGGATACCCAACGGGGCTTCAAACTCCATTGCAACGACCAAGACAGTTTGCTCTAAGACTTCCTTATGCTCAGGCAGAGTTGAATTTGAATTCAAGTACGCCTACGGTAGTGTTCGACAGCCCAAGTGACGCTGTCTTCTGGGATGTTGTTAAGTTTCAATTCTAAAAGAATAAGAGATGAAAAGATTTAGTAAATTATATATAACACTATTGTTGTTGATTACAATAACAATATCGTGTCAGGATGAAGATCTGTTGGAGATCAATAATCCAACCTGGGAAACAGGTGTAAACTCATTTGGACAGTTTTCAGATGGTTCAGCTACTAATTTTATCAGAGGAGATAAGTCTACGGAGTTAGATTTTGATTGGAGATGGATTTCGGTTGACGGTGCCAATACAATAGTAAGTGCCCGTTTCTATGTAACATGGAACGAAAGCTATGTAAATGTAAATGGTGACGCTGCGCTAGCTAACCATGGTAAAGAGCTTGTGTATTCTACTGAGTCTTTAGCAGGCAATAGAGAAGATATTAGCTTCACATTGACACAAGATGATTTGTTCGCTGTTTTTTCTGGTGCCACTTATGACTATGATGATGGTGTTGACGGAAATACTATTTCAGTATTTTCTAACCCAGACAAACCAACTAGAAATACTAGCACACAGCCATTCATTGATGGGGATAGTTTTATACTAACATGGTCACTGACTGGTGCTGATGGCAGAATTTTCGAAGCATGGTCTCCAAGTGTTTGTAGTGATGTTCCAGGCTCTAATTGCCAGTTAAGCTGGATTGTGGAATGTGGACAGGTAATCGCTGATCCATCACAAACATATAGCCTAGCTATGGCGGATTCTTATGGAGATGGTTGGAATGGTGGTGCATTGGCAGTTATTGTTGATGGTGTCTCAACCGAGTATACTATTTCTAGTGCTCAGGGAAGTGCGGCAGCTTATGACGTTGTAGTTCCAGACGGTGCAACAAGCGTACAGTTTGAGTATATTTCGGGGGCCTGGGATTCAGAGGTTACATTTTCGGTTACAACCGAAAAAGGTAATGTAATTGCGAAGTATGGCCCTTCGCCTCCTGCAGGTATCTTGACCTTGGATTTATGCAAAGAGAATGAATAATAATAAATAATAATTTAGTTTGAGGGCGCAGATTTAATCTGCGCCTTTTTTATTAACCTGATTGCCGGGTTTGAAAATTACAGTCTTATCAGCTTCATTTTATATTAGAATGTAGATAAGTAACTAGGTAGAATTCATTAATATGAATATTGCAAATTCCTCGAATAGATTGTTAAAAAGCGCAAACTCTAAGATGGAGATGGTAGTATAATCTAGCATCGAAATGGGATAAGTCTTGCAATTGAATCTTCTCTCCTTATTAAGTAAAGACTATAGCTTTCGATTACCAATTGGTTTTGCTACTTTTCAATGTAGTTTGACCACTTATTGGTATAAGAAAATGAAAGATGGCATTATAAAAAGGGTTATTCACTTCTTCAAAGTTGGAATCTGGGAAGTAGATTTTAAGAAGATATCCGCTCGTCAGCGAGTCTTTTATAAGTTTATTAAGGTCATAATTCTTGCGGCAAAAGGAGTGCAAGAGGATAAAATAGCCTTGAGAGCTTCAGCGCTCACCTATTTTTCATTACTATCATTTGTACCCATTATAGCCATTGCTTTTGCACTTGCCAAAGGTTTCGGGCTAGATAAAGTTCTTGAAAAGCAACTGGCAAATAATTTTCAGGGCCAGGAGGAGGTTTTTAATCAAAGCCTTGGATTTGCACAAAACCTACTTGACTCTACCAGTGGTGGACTAGTAGCAGGTATAGGTGTTGTCTTCCTATTTTATTCTGTCATGAAACTTCTCAACAACATAGAAGAGTCATTTAATGACATCTGGTATGTGCATAAGGCCAGATCATTAACAAGAATGTTGACAGATTACATTACTGTGATGATTTTTGGTTTTATACTTATTATTTTGGCCAATGGTATAACCACCTATGTTGCGAGCCAAATTACAGAGTTAACAAACCAGATACAGCTTTTGGGGTGGTTTAAGGGTATTATTTTACCGGCTTTGAAAATTCTTCCGTTTACCTTGTACTGGCTGTTGTTTACGTTGCTTTATATCATTATGCCTAATACTACCGTCAATACCAAGTCGGCTATAATAGGTGGGGTCATTGCGGGAACGCTTTTTCAGCTTTTTCAAATTTTACTTTTTCAGTTTGGGGTAGGGGTGTCAAGATACAATGCTATCTATGGTAGTTTTGCTGCTTTGCCATTATTTCTCATATGGTTACAAACCAGCTGGATGATTGTTTTATTTGGCTCAGAGATTTCTTATTCCATTCAAAATATTGATAACTATGAGAGTAACATAAAGGCTGAAGGTTTTAGTCTTAGGTTTAAGAAAAAAGTGGCTTTGGCAGCCAGTCTCGTAATAGTCAATAATTTTAAGGACGGCAAAACTCCTCTGACTTTAAAAGGCATTAACGATCAGATTAAGGTTCCGGCTCAGTTGCTGCAGGAGGTGTTAGAAGCATTAGTGGATTGTGGCGTAGTGTCAATTACTATCAACAAAAAGGAAATTGAAGCTTACCAGCCTCATGTGGATACCGATTTAATAACCGTGCAATATGTGCTATCTAAATACGAAGGGTATGGAAAAGATGAGGAAGGAGAAAAATTAAAACCTGTGCAAGAAGCAGATAGTATTCTGAAAGAACTTGATGAGTTATTAGGTAAGTCTAAAGTTAATAAGCTGATAAAGGGGATTTAATCAGTGAGGAAATAATTTATGAGCCTTGTGGATACATTTCGATTCAAACCAGATTCCATGATTATAAGCTAAAATTTTTGAGTGACTATGAAGTGAAATATGGATTAATTCAATTTCAATGTTTGATTACTTTGCCTTTATAAACCGTCTTTTTATTTTTTGTAAAATTGAATAATCTACCACATCATATCATCTTTGTGTATTACTGA
>NZ_SMLV01000277.1 GCF_009711525.1 Fulvivirga lutimaris | reverse complement strand
TTTTAGACTCAACTTTTCTCATGGTACCCATGAGGATCATGCTAAAGTAATTAAATACGTAAAAGAATTAAACGAAGAATTAGATACTAATATATGTTTGCTTCAGGATTTGCAAGGACCAAAAATTCGTGTTGGAGAAGTAGATAAAGGTGTTAAACTTAAAGTAGGGCAGTTATTTACGATCACACCGAATGAAATGATCGGTACTAATGAGAAGGCAAGTACTGTATATACAAACCTACATAAAGATGTAAAGCCGGGTGATATGATTCTTATCGATGACGGTAAGATCGAGCTTAAAGTAAAAGAGGTAAAAGGTGAGGATGTTATCAGTGAAGTGATATATGGAGGAAAATTGAAATCCAGAAAGGGTATAAATCTTCCATTTACAAAGGTATCTGCTCCATGTTTGACAGAAAAGGATTTAAAGGATCTTGAGTTTGGTTTGACTCAGGATATTAATTGGATTGCCCTTTCTTTTGTAAGGTCTGCCGAGGATATTCATGAACTTAGAGAGAGAATTCAAAAAGCAGGAAAAAATTGCCGAATAATTGCCAAGGTAGAGAAACCTGAAGCAATGAATAATATTGAATCTATCATAGAGGCTACAGACGCAGTGATGGTTGCCAGGGGTGACTTAGGTGTTGAAATATATATGGAAGAAGTGCCAATGGCGCAGAAGAAAATAGTTTCATTATGTAATAGAGCGGCTAAGCCTGTAATTATTGCCACTCAAATGATGGAGAGTATGATCGAGAATCCTCGTCCTACTAGAGCTGAGACTAATGATGTTGCCAATGCTGTTATGGATGGTGCTGATGCCTTGATGTTGTCTGCTGAAACTGCTGCTGGTCTATATCCTATAGAGGTTATTAGAAGTATGGTGAAGACCATTACGAGTGTAGAACAACAATCTGAAAATCTTTATTTTAAGCATGATTTGCCTGCTGAGGACGATGAGCTATTTTATAACAATACCCTGGTATTGGCTTCATGTAGATTGGCAAAAGCTTCAAAAGCTAAGGCAATTATTGGTATGACAGCTTCAGGCTATACCGCTTTTAAGCTTGCATCACATAGACCAAAAGCTAATATATTCATCTTTACTAGCAATAGACCATTGTTAAATACCATGAATTTGATCTGGGGAGTGAGAGGATACTATTATGATAAAGAGGTATCTACGGATGACACCTTCGCTGATATTGAAGAGATATTGAAGGAGAAAGGTCATATAAATATGGGAGATGTATTTATTACAACTGCCAGTATGCCTATTCATGCAAGAGGAAGAACTAATACAGTAAAACTCAATATTGTAGATTAACCACTACAATTAATAAATCAAAAAGGGTTGCCAATTCGGTAACCCTTTTTTTATAATTGATTTGAAGGTTCAACCAGTAAAACCTGTTCTTTATCAACCACCACAGCGCCTGGCGGGTCTCCTTTACGTTTACGAACAAACTTTCTTGGGGTAACAATGACCGGACATAGCGAGTCAGTTTTTCTCTTAGAATAATATGCAGCAAGTTGAGCTGCTTTTTCTTTAACGCTAGCGGGAAACGGACTTCCTGATTTGTATTTGATTATTACATGCGAACCGGCAACATCTTTAGAATGTAGCCAAAGGTCTTCTTTATAAGTGTGGTGAAGCATCTCATCATTGGATGAAGCGTTTTTTCCCACCCATATGTCAAAACCTTGAAAGACGAATAGGTTGTAAGGTTTATTAACTTTTTGCTGAGCAGTAGTCTTGATAAGATTTTCTTTTTTGATGTACTCTCTTAAATCCTTGAGATGGTCTATTTTGTTGATTGCCACATAGTGTTCCTCAAGCTTCAAAAGCTCAAATTCTTTACTCTCAAGCACTTCCTCCAGATTTTTAATTTCTTTCGACTGGTTCTTGGCCTTTTTATAGAAGTTTTCAGCATTTTTTTGTGGCGTTAAATGTCGCTTTAGCTTGATTTCAATGAGTTTATTTTCATCATAAAAGTTTGTGAGTTCAACTTTGTCAGCGCTGCTATCTATAGCGTGTAAATTGGCCATGACCAAATCACCAAGTATTTGATAGCTTGTTTTATTGTTAATCTCACCTAGCTTTTGTTGGGTTTTATTAATGAATGATTTAGATCGTTTTATATTTTTCTCAAGGGCATTTACTATTTCCCTTTTTTCCTTTTCTAACCCGCTAGAGCTAACATATCCAACATAAAAGTCATTTAAAGCAGTGATAGGATCATTATAGCATTTTGATTCTTCAAAAGGTAGCAATGAGAACTTATCTGAGCGAATGAAGAACTCACCTTTGTCTAGTTGTGCAAGCGTATTTTTAACTAGTTTCCATTTTTCATGAAGTGATATGTTCTTAAAACCTTCTTCGTTTATGTGGCTTTCAATGTCTTTGCCAAATGTGGGAAATAGCAGTTTGGTATTGCCTTCTGAATTAATAAATGCCTCTTCTGACTGATCAATAGACCTGTCGAGGCTTTTGATGTCAATTTCTTGATCTTTGGTAAGTCGCTTGTTGAATAATGAAGCTACTTGACTGTTCTTGAGAAGAATGATATTAGATCTATTGCCATGCATCTTAAACAGAAGTTCATATCCATCTTCAAGCTTTATAGAAAAGCACCTTTCATTAAGGTATTGATAAGTGCCTAATACTCTTTTCTGAAGTATTTCATTAAATAGGTCAACACTGTTTTTTCTGGCGCGATGAAAGCTTGTTGGAAATGATAAACAGCAAAATGAAGCACTTAGAAAGGCCTTTATGTAAAACTGATCCTCATTATTACCAAATGAAATGATAAGCTCATCCTTATTTTGAGAGAAGCAAGATAGGAGATTTAGCCCACCGATTTTATGCTCCAGAGCAGGAGTGAGTTTTTTAAGGAAATAATAATTATTGTGCACTATAATTCAATCTGTTGACCATCAAAGGCCAAAGATATGTTTTCGGGAAGTTCTTTTTCAACTTCAGAGTGCCTTCCCATTCTATGACTTAAATGGGTGAAGTAGGTATGATCTATATTTAGCTCCTGAGCTAATGCTACTGCTTGCTCAAAGTTGAAATGCGAAATATGCTCTGCTTTCTGTAAGGCATTGATTACAAGCGCTTTTGATCCTTTTATCTTTTCTTTTTCCTCTTCAGAAATATAATTTGCATCTGTTATATAAGTGAAGTCATTAATTCTGAAGCCTAGAACCGGAAGTTTCAAATGCAAGACCTCAATAGGAGTAAACTTTATACCGTCAGCTTCAAATGGGTTATTAGTGATTTTCTCAATTCTGATTTGAGGAATACCAGGATATTTCTTCCCGGTCGTAAAAATGTAACTGTATTCCATTTTTAGCTGATTCAAGACCCGTTCAGTAGCATAAATGGGCATCTCTTTTTTCTGGATGAAATTATAAGCCCTAACATCGTCAAGACCAGCAGTATGGTCTTTATGCTCATGAGTATATATAACGCCATCCAGTGAATTAATTCTTTCCCGAAGCATTTGCTGCCTAAAATCCGGCCCAGTGTCTATAACAAAGCTCTTACCTTCAACTTCTATGTGTATTGAGGTTCTTAATCGCTGATCTCTGAAGTCTAGTGAAGTGCAAACGTCACAATTACAGGCAATTACAGGTATCCCTTGTGAAGTGCCTGTTCCTAGAAATGTGATTTTCAAAGCTCTAGTTTTGTTTGTGATAGCTCGTAGAATAATTTTTGATTCTTCTCGCTTAGTGAGTTTTTATCGATATTGAGTGATTTGATAATATCAAGAAGGCAATTGATTTTACCATCTGTTGCAAAAAACTTGTTAACTATAATAATTTTGGTGTCATTTAGTATACACCATCCTGAGGTGAAATTTCCTCTTTCATATCTAAGGATATAGTCAGTTTCGGCTATTAAGTCTTCAAGTTTGTTGAGAAAATGCTTGGAGTACTTGTGGCTCATTTAAACATATTTTTTCACCGCAGTCACCAAGGCATCATAGTCAAGTGGTTTAATTAAGTAATCATTAATGCCCACTTCATCAAAATCAGATTTCGAATAATTCTTATAGTTTCCTGAAATTGCTATAATAGGAGTAGAGGCTTTCTTTTTGTCAGACAACTGTCTGATTTGTTTGGCCAACTCCATTCCGCTTACTCCAGGAAGAATAATGTCAAGAATTATAACATCATAGTCATTAGCTTCTATTTCACTAATAACTTTTGCACCTGACTTAAAACCTTTCAGTTCATAACCCTGCCCAAAGAATATCTTTTTCGACAACGTTTGAATAACTGGACTATCATCTGCTAATAAGATTCGCTTTGCCATTCTAATTATTATTAAACTGTTCTTTTGCTTTTTTGAAGTCGTGATGAAGGTTGTAAAGCTCCTCCAAGTTGTTTTCAAAAATATGATAATTTTTCTTTTTCACTTCATCTTCAGTGAATTCAGACCAAAAAGCCATTTTTTCAACGCCTAAGGTTCCCGCATTGCCCTTTAAAGTATGTAAAATATTCAAAATTTCTTCATTGTTGGGCTCAGAAATAAGTCTCTTGCACCAATTTAATTGTATACCGCACTCATTATCAAACTCTTCAAGTGCTTCTGATACCATTTCTTTTCCACCAAATTCTATTAGCTTGCTCAGTGTTTTAGGATTCAGTGTTTGACATTCATCCAGCTCCTTTATTTTCTTTTCTAAATGTTGTTCAACCTCAGTATTCTCAGTCCACTTTTTGATCGTTTTTATCAGGTTTTCTGGAACGATTGGTTTTGAAATGTAATCATCAAGCCCTGCATTTAAATACTTATTCTTATCCCCTTTAAGTGAATATGCTGTCATAGCAATGATTGGCGTATTCTTGTTTAGCTCAGTCGTCCTTATATGTTTGGAGGCTGTAACTCCATCCATTTTTGGCATTTGAATGTCCATTAAAATGACCTGATAATTATTCTTCCCTGCTAATTCAATGGCCTTCTCACCACTATCTGCTTGTTTAACAACACATCCAGCGCGTCTTAGCATCTCTGATGCTAATTGAAGATTTACATTATTATCATCAACCAATAAAACTTTTGGTTTGTTCTTTAATTCGATTTTAATTTCATCCTCTACAAGGGTAGCCGAAGGTGAGGTAGCTATAGTTTCGAATGTGAACCAGAAAGTTGTTCCCTTATCTTTATTAGGGAAAGCACCTATTTTACCTCCTAGCATTTTTGACAGCTTCTTGGAAATGAATAACCCTAAACCAGTGCCTTTAAATGACTTACTGGCAGAGCCATCTAATTGAGTGAAGCTCTTGAATAATAATTTGCTATCATTTAAGCTAATACCTATACCAGTATCAACCACTGATCCTTTCAACTTTATGGTACCGTCTTTCTTCTTCTTAAAACTGTTTAGCGAGACAGTTACGGTTCCTTTATCAGGAGTAAACTTTAGAGCGTTAGAAATGAGGTTCGAATAGATTTGAATTATTTTCACCTCATCAACCAAAATGTTTTTAGGCAACTTTTTCTCTAATTTGAATTTGAGAGTTATTCCATTTCTTTTGGCCTCATGTTCATATAGAGTTTTTAATTTATTCAGAAGCTGGTCTGTTTTTATAATCGAGTTTTTAAGCTCCATTTTACCTGCCTCTATCTTTGACATATCTAACAGGTCATTCAACACATTCATTAAAATCTCTGATGAGTTTTTAAGTGAATTGAAGTGTTTTCGTTGTTTGTCATCTAAAGCGGACTCATCAAGAAGATGAATCATTCCCATGATCCCATTCAGGGGAGTTTTTATCTCATGGCTCATGTTGGCTAAAAATCTTTCTTTCACCTTCAGTGAGCGCTCGGCTAGTTCTTTAGAATATTGAAGCTGCTCATTAGTCTTTTTGAGCTCCGTTATGTTGCGAGCCGTGCCCTCAATATAAAGAGGTTTGCTGCCATCTCGTATTATCCTGATGTTGCAAATTGTAGGTATAACTTTGCCAGATTTATGAATAATGCCAGTTTCGAAATTTCGAACACTTCCATTATTTATCAGGTCTTTGAGAAGTGTTTTGATCTTTATGTTATAGATATAAAAGTTGGTAACGTTTTTCCCTCTGAGTTCACTTTCCTTGTAACCCATAATATCCTTCACTGAAGGGCTGAGCATGGTAATATTGCCCTTAAAGTCTGTTCTGAAATATAAATCTTGAAACGACTCGAATATATTCCTAAACTTTTCTTCGCTTTTTACCAGTTTGATTCTCGATTCGGTTTTCTCTGTAATGTCATAAGCCAAACCTGAAATTGCATGAATTTGAGCACTAGATCCATAAACAGGGTTTAAGAATAGCTCTTTCCACTCAAAGCCGCTATCGGTATCCATTCTTACTACTATGTTTACTGATTTTCCTTTTAGCACCTTGCTGTATTGCCTGCTCCAAAAGGTTTTGGTTTTTAAGGTTTTTAGCTTGCCTTTATACTCATAACAGATAGATTCTGAGTCATTAAGTAGTAGGAAGTATTCAAAATAATTTTGGTTGTAAGAAAGTAAATTGAACTCTGAGTCTACTGCCCAAATTATAAGATTGCCACTTTCTAAAATGGCATTGGAAAAGGCATTTTTTTGACGCTCTTCCTGAAGCTCTTTCTCCAACGATACAACCTTCTGGTTGAGTAACTTATTATCACTCTTCATGCCCTGTGAAATTAACAAATTCTAATCTAATGGATGTTTTTGACATTGTGATATTTAAAGAGGTATTTTGCTCGAAGTGTCATTAAAACCTAAATATTTAGTCAGTATAGTCGGGCCTACCGCAGTAGGGAAGACTGCTCTTTGTATTGATCTAGCAAAGGCGTTACGAACTGAAATTATCTCAGCAGATTCAAGACAGTTTTATAAGGAAATGTCTATTGGAACTGCAAAGCCAACTGAGCTGGAATTAAGTCAAGTTCGACATCATTTTGTAGATGATCGCTCCATTGAGGTAGAATTTTCGGCAGGTAAATTTGAAAAGGAAGCTATGAATACAATTTCAGAACTTCATAAAATCAAGGAGACCGTGATTATGACTGGTGGTTCGGGGCTTTATATTGATGCAGTTTTGAATGGTTTTAATGAAATGCCTGAGATTGATCCTGAAGTCAGGCAAGACCTAAATGCCAAATTTGAAAATGAAGGTCTTGAGGCTCTGCTCGAAGAATTAGAAAAGGTTGATCCTAAGTATTATGAAACTGTTGATAAAGGAAACCCACATCGAGTAATCAGAGGCTTGGAGGTTTATTTATCTTCTGGAGAGCCATATTCTTCTTACAGAACGGGGCGAAAACCAAATCGTGATTTTAATGCGATTAAGATCGGTTTAGAGCGTCCACGAGAGGAGCTTTATGCGCGAATTAACCAGCGTGTTGATATCATGATGTCTCAAGGTCTACTCGATGAAGTTACAGAGTTGCAGGATTTTCGAGACAAACAGGCTTTGCAAACAGTCGGTTACAAAGAGATTTTTGATCATTTGGATGGAGTTACTGATTTAAATGAAGCGGTTGAATTAATAAAAAGAAATTCTCGAAGGTACGCTAAGCGACAAATGACCTGGTTTAGAAGAGATAATGAAATCAAGTGGTTTCATCCTGATGATTTTCAGAATATACTTGAGTACATAAAAGATCAAATGAAGAAATAAGGAAATTTATTTGAACTGAAAATGGTTTAAATCGTATATTTTTGAAATAATGAATAGAATAAAATTACTTAAATACCCTGTTTTTACTTTAGCCTTCATTTTTGGAGTGTTGCTTTCTCAGAGTTCTTTTGCCCAGGACGGTGAGGTAAACTGGTTATCTTTTGAAGAGGCTGTAGAGAAATCTAAAACAGAGAAAAGGAAAATTTTCATAGATGTCTATACTGACTGGTGCGGTTGGTGTAAAGTGATGGATAAAAATACTTTTAGCCAGCCAGTGATTGCAGCATACCTCAATGAAAACTTTTATGCTGTAAAGCTTAACGCTGAGCAGCGAGAGGATATAATTTTCAGAGATCATACTTTTAAATTTGTAGAGTCAGGAAGGAGAGGGTATCACGAATTGGCTGCCTCTTTGCTCAACAATAAATTGAGTTACCCTACAGTTGTATTCCTTGACGAGAATTTTAACATTATTCAACCACTTCCTGGATACCAAAAACCTGATCGTTTTGAAATGATTGTGAAGTTTATTGGTGGTGACAATTTTAAGAACACAGATTGGCAAACCTGGGAATCTGAGTTTGTTTCTGCTATGGAGTAATCATTTCATTTTTGGCATTGACAGATTGTATTTTATTGCAACCACTCTTATCGTAAGTATAGTGGAAGTTGTTATTATATAATTGGCATCCTGATTTAAACCAATTTCTGAAAGTATGAAAAATGTAAATGCACCAATAAGGCATGGTGTAGCGTAAATTTCCTTTCTAAAGATCAGCGGAATTTCATTACACAGTATATCTCTAATAACACCCCCTACAACGGCTGAAACCATACCCATTACCATGGCCATACCTGGATTTAGGCCAAAATCAAGAGCTTTTTGCATGCCGCTGATGGTGAATAGGGCTATGCCAATGCTGTCGAAAATGAAAAATGTCCTCTTCAAATTGACAATATACTTTTTAAAAAGTAAGGTAAACGGTATGGCTAATAAGATGGCTATACTATAATCTATATTATTAATCCACCCTACAGGTGTTGCTCCAAGAATAACATCTCTGGTAGTTCCACCACCCACTGCAGTTACAAAGGCAATTACTGCAGCTCCGAAAACATCCATGTCTTTTTTGGCCGCCAGTCGTAATCCGCTTATGGCAAAAACGAACGTTCCTATTAAGTCGAGGGCATATAATAAATTCACAGCAGCTAATTAATGCTGTATTCGCTGAATAAAAAATAAAAGAACATGATATTTCTCCATTCTTCATCTTGCTGAAATTCGAAGCGCTTGTCGTTATGAGATTTTTCTATGTCAATTCTGCATTTATTAACATATTCCAGAAGGGTAAGCCCGTCTTTTGCATCTTTCATTTCTAAATTGAGGCTTAATCTATTATTAGGGCCTATAATATTTGCGAACTCACGAAAATTTGCCTGAACCACCTGTCTTAAGATATTGCCTTCCTCAAAATTTTCATCAGAAGGGCAGTGGCATTGATCACCATATTTTGTGAACCATTTGAAGCTGGTTTCAGGAAGCTCCTCACTTTTGTAATTTATGCCTGCAGCTTCAGATATTAAAACCTCTAGTTGCGAGGTAAAGGAGTTATCTACCTTTTGTTTGGTTCGAGCTGCTTGGCAAAGGGCATTTATAAATTGAGGGGAAAGTTGATTTGTAGTTTTATAAATAGGATAGTCTGTGTCTTGAGAATAGCTTATGCTAAATACAAAACATAATAGAACAACCCATTTAAAACGAAACATCATCTACAAAGAGCATTAGTAATATAAATACAATGATAATGACAATGTAAACAAGTTTTTTTCTGTCATTGTAAAGCATGTGTCGAATGCCATCAGTGCGATAATATTTGGTATACTTTTGCATCAGACCACCAAAATCTCTGTACTTATGAATTACTTCTAACGGTGGTTGAGGTTTGTTAATATTTACTTTAAGCTTAGTCATTATTCGCTATAGTTTATATTCTCCGACAACTTTTTCAACTTCTTCAATATTCTATAGGTTTTGATTTTGGCATTTACCTCTGTCATTCCCATCAGATAACCAATTTCCTTAAAGGAGTGATTTTCAAAAAACCTCAATTCAATAAATTGAATTTCAAATTCATCTAACTGCTCTAGCAGTACCGATATCAACACATGGGAGTCAATGAGGGTTTCAGAATAGTCTATTTCTTCAATCAACAGATTAACATGATGGTCCTCGATGCTTACTGACCTCAAAGCATTGTTTCGTCTCCTGAAAAACTGATTGATCTCGTTTAAGGCTATCTTATATAACCATGAAGAAAATGGCACACCTTGAAATTTGAAACTATCTATTTTTTTTAGGCAGTTTAAAAAGACTCTGGAAGTAATATCTGCTGAAAGCTCAAGGTTGTCAACCCGTTTGTTTACAAATAAAAACACCTGATCGTGGTATTTGATATATATAGGAGCGAAGTGTTCTGGATTTTCTTTGGCCTTTTCTATGATAGTGAGCTCTTCT
>NZ_SMLV01000406.1:12023-32087 GCF_009711525.1 Fulvivirga lutimaris | reverse complement strand
TTATGTATTGCCTTTGCTTTGAGTTATAACCATGAAAGTTGATTTCTGAGAATTTTAAAGGAGTGCCTTTTTTCAGAAATTTTTCACGATTTAATTCACGACTCAGAGCTGATTGTCTCCTATTAATTTTTGCTTTTATGCTATCCATGTTTTTCATGGTGGCATTGTAGCCGCTGTCTATAAGATTCTTTGCTTCGGCAAAATCAAAGGCGGTGTATTCTGATAGGTTAGGCTCTATATATACGCCATTGTCGGGAATTACTTCTGGGTCTGACTTATCAATTAACATGAACAAAAGTGAATTATTCACTAGTTTGTCATCATTTTCATACGGATATTCATTAAAGACTTTGGATGAAACATTGGACCCTATAATCATATCAGGTTCGAAATCCCTAATGGCAACATCAACGGGAAAATTATTGTAGATGCCACCATCAAAAAGATACTTGTTGTCAATTTTTATTGGCTTATAGAAGAATGGGACTGACAGCGTGGTACGTAACGCTAATGGAAGACTGGCATTTTTTAAGACTACTTCATTTTGGGTAAAGATATCTGCTGCAATAATTCTGGCTGGCACAAACAAACTATCAAAATTATTGTTGGCTATAGCCGATGCTCTGGAAAGGTATTCTGGTAACGCAAAGTTTAGTGTGACATCACTAGCTAGGCTGCTGTTGAAACTTGCATTAAAAATAGAATCAAGGGATAATTGAATGGTGAGGAAGGAAGAGTTAGACTTGTCTTTATAAAGGTAGTAGTTGTAACCTTTCTCGAAAACACCATTTACCCAATCTTGAAACTGAGGCGATAGCATTATGCCTTCAATTTGCTTTGCAGAATATCCGGCAGCGTAACAACCGGCTACTACTCCTCCCATAGAAGTGCCTACTACATAGTCGATGGGGATGTCATTTTCTTCTAAAGCTTTAATTACCCCAACATGCGCTAGACCTTTAGCGCCACCACCACTCATTACAAGTGCTACTTTTTGACTAAAGCCAAGGCTGGTAATAAGCCCAAAAATTAATGTGATTAATATTTTTTGCAGGTGCATATTGAGAACCAATAACTGTTTAAAGCTAAACAAAAAAGGCAAGACAAAATTGCCTCGCCTTTGCTATTTTGACAGCTTTATTTACTTAACACTTGCGAAAACGGTTGCGTTCTCTTCAGGGAAATTTATCATTTCCAGTTGGTTAAGCATTTGGTTCTTTTTAAGATTAAAAGCCAAAGCATTTTCTTTCTTTATTGGTGCTGAAGGTGGCAGGTCTACTTTCAATGCATCAATCTGAACACCATTCTTCCAGAAACGATAGCACAAGTGATTGCCTGTTGCTAAACCTGTGCTTCCAACATAACCTATAATATCGCCTTGCCTAACTTTCATGCCCGGCCTAATACCTGACTTAATACCTGACATATGAAGATACTGGGTAGTGTAAGTGGCGTTATGTTTTACCTTTACATAATTTCCATTATACTTCTGATATCGTGCTTCCAGCACAATTCCATCACCAACAGATCGGATAGGAGTACCTCTGGGAGCCGCAAAGTCAGTTCCGCGGTGCGCTTTGTATCTTTTCTGTACAGGGTGGTACCTGTTACCGGAATAGCGAGAGCTAATTCTTGTAAAATCTAATGGGTATTTCAATAGTGCTTTTCTCAAGCTATTGCCATTTTCATCAAAGTAATCTATGCCGTCACCTTGATCGTAATGAAAACCATAAAAATCATTACCAAAGTGCTCAAAATAGATTGATTTAATTTTTCCACTGCCAATAGATTGGCCTTCTACCAAATGATCTTCATAGATCAACTTGAATTTATCTCCTTTCTGAAGCCTGAAGAAGTCTATCTGCCATGCAAAAACATCTACAAAGTCATTTGTCAATTGTGGAGACAGGCCAAGCTCCTGCATAGTAACTGAAAGGTTTGATTCGATAATGCCTGCAACCCCTTTTTCAACAATTTGTATTTCCTTTTGCTTCTTTTCAACGGAAATAGAATCTCTCAAATTGAAAACCACATATTCTGTTGAGTTGTGTTCGTAGACAAAAGCTTTGGCAGTTTTAAGCGAATCGCGCTCGCAAATAAGCGTATACTTTTTATTGGCTACTAGCTTCCTTACATCAAATACTTCCTTGGAAATTTTAGCTAATTGGTAAATAGCTTCATTTGTTACATTATGAGGAAGGAGTATCTCTGCTATGTTTTGATTTCTTTTGATTTTATCTTCAATAATTACCAATGAATCCACCACCATACCATAAAGCATTTTTGGCTCAGGCTTGATCAGTGAAGCTGAATCAATGCTTGTAGTTTTTGGTGTTTCAGATACTTCAACACTATGGTTAAAATATGGGAGCGTAAAATAAATGATAGCAGAAAAAGCTATCAAAAGAATAAAAGGGATATTCTTTTTTGACATGATGTTGGTTAGTTTAAAAAATGGCTTTACCCCATTTCGGGGGCAAAGAAGTATAATAATTCGATAATTATAGTGATTAAGTAAGAAAAATGCTAAGATTAGCACCTAAATTAATAGTTTGATCTAACTACTAGTAGCTAACTTCCTGATAATATAGCACTTAAATACTTATGAAAATTGGAATAATAGGCTGTGGCTGGCTCGGTTTGTCCTTAGGAAATGAACTAGCTGAGGATGGGCACCATCTTATAGGTACGACCACACAACAGAGTAAGTTTAGTGATATTGAAGAAGCTGGAATAAAGCCCTTTCTGTTTCAGCTAGGTGATGAATTACCCGCAGAGTTTTTGGAAATGGATCTGGTCATATTTACCATACCCCCAAGAATCAAGGAATATATTGCTGAATTAGAGAAAATAAAACTGCAATTATTGAAAAGTAAGCCTTGGCTGATATATATCAGTTCAACTTCTGTTTATCCTGATAAAAATGATACAGTGGTCGAACAGGATGCAGAAATTATTAAGTCGTCACATTCGGGGATTGCGCTGCTTGAAGCAGAGCAGGTATTTGATGTTTCAGAATTTGAGACTACTATTTTGAGATTTGGAGGATTGTATTCAAGTGACAGGCACCCTGGAAGATTTTTAGCTGGAAAGCAAGGTTTAACTGGTGCTTCAAATCCAGTCAATCTTATTCATCGTGATGATTGTATTGGTATAATAAAAACAATAGTATCTCAACAGATTAAAGAAGAAGTATTTAATGCATGCTCACCGTATCACCCAGAAAGAGAGGCATATTATAGTCTGGCTGCCAGTAAGTTAGGTTTGGAAAAACCTTCATTCAGTAATAAAAAGGCCAATTTCAAAAAAGTTGACTCGAGTAAACTTATTGAAAAGTTAAATTACACATTCAAATATCCTAACCCCTTGACTGCCTTAGACTTAATATAAGGATTTGTATTTTTGGATTCCTTCATCCAAAAATTTGATGAAATTGTTGACATCCTTATCATACGCCACTGGACTAACCATCACTTTTTCATCAGCCCCTAGTAGAATATAAAAGGGCTGAGCATTATTGTTGAGCCTTCTTATTTGTAGGTCAGCATTTTGTTTTCCTATGGTCTTCTTTACTTTATTATCATAGGTCGAGGTGTACCATTGCTCTTCCGGCAGTTCGGTTTTGTCATCTACATATAGAGCAACCACAACATAGTCTTCTTTAAGTCTTCTTAATACTTCTGGATTTGACCAAACCACCGCTTCCATTTCACGACAGTTAGTGCAGCCATGACCAGTAAAATCAATAAAAAGAGGTTTCTTTTGAGCTCTGGCACATGCTAATGCCTGGTCGTAATCGAAATATCCCTGAATGCCATGGGGTAGGTGGAGAAAGTCTCCGTACGCAGGTTCTTCACATATTTCATATTTATCGTCACTGTATTGATCAGAAAAAATATTGAAATCATGAGTATACATAGGTGGCAAATAACCAGCCAATGCCTTAAGTGGAGCGCCCCATAAACCTGGAATTAAATAGATAACAAAAGTGAACGTGCCTATAGCCATTAATAGCCTTGGTACGGATATAACTTCTAATGGGCTATCATGAGGCAGCCTGATTTTGCCTAAGAGATAGAAGCCCATGAGTGTAAAAATCACAACCCAGATGGCTATATTGATGTCTCTATCCAGTATACCCCAATGGAAGGCCTGATCTGCGATGCTTAAAAATTTAAATGCCAGAGCAAGTTCGACAAAGCCAAGCACCACTTTTACGGAATTTAGCCAGCCGCCAGATTTTGGAAGGTTACTCAACCAACCTGGGAAAATAGCGAATAAGGTAAATGGAATAGCAAAAGCCAATGAAAAGGCAAACATTCCTAATATTGGTTTGAGAAATTCGCCTCCGGCTGAACTCACAAGGATGCTACCAACAATGGGCCCAGTACACGAAAAAGAAACTAAAACCAAAGTGAAAGCCATAAAGAAAATACCTATTAGACCTCCCTTATCAGCTTTTCTATCAATGCTATTGACCACTGAACTAGGCAGGGTTATATCAAACAAACCAAAGAAGGAAATAGCAAAAACTACAAATACTGTAAAGAATATCAAGTTGGGCAACCATTCAGTAGAAAGGTGGTTAGCGGTTTCTGGTCCCATAATAGGAGCAATGGCCGAGCCAATAATGGTATATATAGCAATAATGGATAATCCGTAAATAATAGCCTGACCTTTGTTTTTTCCTTGTCCGGTAAAGAAGCTTACCGTCATTGGTATTAATGGGAATACGCATGGAGTTAATAGTGCCGCTAAACCTGCTACAAAGGCAAAAATCATAAACCAAATAAGAGACTTATCTCGTTCAGATTTAATAACTAAATCAGGATCGAGTATTGGCCCCTGATTTTCTGTTTTGGAATAATCAATACTTGGTTTCTCAATAGTTTTTGCTGTATCAACCTCGACTGCCTCTGGCATAATCACAGACTCCGTGGCTTGTGTTATTACTTCTTCCTTCTTTTCAGTTACAGGCTGTTCAACAGTTGTAGATTTTGATAAGACTTTAATAGCATCAAATTCGAAGTCATAATCAAAAGGAATACACTTGCCGTCAATATCTGAGCAAACCTGAAATTCATAGTTTCCAGCAATATTTAGGTTCTCAGATAGAACTTTGATGGTCTGTTTGAAAATGCCTTTCTTTTTAAATATTTTGACATTACATTCAAAAATGTCATCGAACTTCTCAATAGGATCAATTGCTCTTAATCCTCCAATCAATTCGTAAGAGTCATCTTCTTCGAAAGTAAATGTAGTAACCATAGGCCCGCAGTCGGGGTCAAAATCTGAAGAGTATAAATACCAGTCATGATCTATTGTGGCCGTAAAAATTAAGTCGAGCTGATCACCAACGTTTACCTCTTTTTTACTGGTTGTATGCTCCCATTTAGATGGTTCAAGTACCTGCGAATATGTTGCTTGAACAGTAAGTAGAACAATAAGAGCAACAACGGCTGATTGAAAATATTTTTTCATTAGAATGTAAAGGTCAAGTTAAAAGTAAGAGAATAGGCATCTAAATCACCACCTCCCGGATCATTTTTATTGTTGCCTTCTCTAACGTAGTTGGCATATCTTACTTCAAGACTTTTAAATTTAGTAATTCTTGAAGTTTTGCCACTAAAAGGCCCTTTGAATCGTGCCAAACCATAGAGTGGAGAGAATTTGAAACCAAAACCTAGCGCAGAAGAATTAATGGCAGAGAGATCGTAGTCTGAAGAGTAATATTCATCGGTTAATTCATGCTGGCCAAAAGGTTTAAAATATTCTGAAGCCGTTTGTGTGTGGTAGCGGTAGAAGGGGTAAACGGTTAAACTACTTACCAGTTTAATTGGGGTTTCTAACTCAAAAGTATTGGCAGTAATTCCAAAATCATCATAGTAGTATCTATAATATCCTCTTAAGATAATTAAGTCATTTAGGTAGTAATTAAGCCGAATTCCCAATGGGATTTTGAATCTTGAATCTGGTAGTTTTTCTGTTCTTCTAGTTTTTAAGGGGTCATTAAAAGCAAATCCATCATTAAAATATACTCTATGAAATGGTGTTGCCAATCTCCCTGTTTGGTAAACCAATTCTGATGAAATGGAGGTTTGCAGTCTTTTATTTATCACTTGAGAAAGTGTAGCAGTAAGATTGAAAGACTGTCTGTTCTTATTATTGTCAAGCCCTTGAGTGCCTCTAAGTTCAGTAGGGAAAATCAATTGCCAAGTGTCAATATAAGCAGTACCACTAAGACCCAGCTCTCTGTTTTCATCTTTTGACGATTTGGCCCATGCATAACCGAGGGAAAATGAAGTGTAATCATATTCTACTGATATGCCAGCCTTGTAGCTGTAAGTTTCCTTTTTGAAGTTATTTTTCTTCTGATAGGTGAGGTTGGCATAGCTACGTGTATCTGAGCTGGAGGCTGTTGACAGGTTGATGTTCTGAAAATTCGGATCATCAATTCTATCTGTGCTAGCTGATGAATATTTATCGAAACCAAAGTAGCCAATGAAGGTTTTGGTAGTATCTAAAGGAATATTTACTATTAGCGAAGGAGCAATATTGCTCAACTCTTCCGTACCTATACCACCAGTTACTGCGGCATTACTTCCATCTTGTTCGTAATAGTTAAACAAGAAGTTTATTTCGGATTCCTCTAATTTTTTAAAAGTCTCACCATCTTGTGCCTTCAGAAGTGTGACAGTGCTCATTAGTAAAATGAGGCTCAATACTCTTAATTGCATCCGCATCCTCCTCCAGTTTTACCTCCGTTGGCTCCGGAAGCACCTTCTCTGTAAGCTTCAAAATTTGTTTCGAAAACAGCCACTTTCCTTGCATTGAGCTCCATGTTTTCGTCATTAAGATATACCTTTTGATAAGCTGCCACTGAAACACAGCTTTGACTGGTAACGGCCACCCCAATAATCAGGAGTATAAACCAACTAATTCTTTTCATTACCGATAGTTAATGTATGATTTATAGTTTCTTCAAACATATTATTTTCATAATAGTTCAACTTCAAATTGTCACTGGTTGAGATGTTATCATTGTCATCTACCAGAAGTACTTCAACTCCTTTGAGCTGATTTATAAGGCTTAAGCCTTTTTCTTTTCCTAAAATAAAAGTGCTGGTGGCCAGAGCATCTGCCAACTCAGCATCCGGACAAATTATAGTTACACTTTTTAAACCCCTAACCGGATATCCTGTAATTGGGTCAATAATGTGGGAGTATCTTTGGCCATCAATGTCAATAAACTTCTCATAATTTCCTGAAGTCACTACAGCCATTTGCCCCACGGTGATCCAGGCCAAAACATGAGTTTTGTTTTTAGGGTCTGCGATACCTATACTCCAGTCATTACCATTGGCTTCTTTTCCCCAGGTAATTAAATCTCCACCGGCATTCACTATCCCACTTTTAATGCCTAATTCCAGCATTATTTTTCTGCCCTTGTTGGCGGCATATCCCTTACCAATGGCACCAAACCCAATCTTCATTCCATTATTCTTAAGGAAAACAGTTTGATTTTCTTCATCAAGAATAATGTCGTGATAATTGATTTTCGATACAGAAGCTTTTATTTCTTCTTCAGTAGGGAGCTTGGTAACTGACCCATCAAACTTCCATATTTTGTCCATTGAGGCATATGAAATGTCAAAGGCACCGTTGGTAAGCGCAGAGATTTTTTTAGATCTTTTAATTAGTTCGAAAAGCTCTTTGTCTACTTTCACAGCTTCTACGCCAGCCATTTTATTTACAAGGCTAGTTTGTGAATTAGGGTCCCAAGAGCTGATTAATTTTTCTATTCTGGTTATTTCCTCAATAGCCGCTTCTATTCCCTGATTCGCCAAATTAATATCCTCATCAATGGCTGTAAGCTCAAATCTTGACCCCATTAATAGCAATACCTTCTTCTGACTCTGAAGTTGAGCCGAAGCTAAGTATGGCATTAACATGGTAATTAACAGTGCAGAGAACCTGAGCATTTATATTTTATAATACAGAGTCCAAGTATTCGATAAAGTGTTCTGCGCCACCTTTCTGATAGCCAGTTTTTGCAATTACTTCTCCATTTGCATCAACCAAAACTACCAAGGGGAACTCTCCAGTCTTGTTATATTTCGCTGCCAGACTCTCATTATGCTTAGTTTGCTCATCACTCAATCTGTTTTTTTTCAATCTTGGGAAATCCAATAATAACAAGACTAGGTTATCATGGGCATATTTTTCAAATTCAGGAGTTTCAAATACTTCCCTTGTCAACATTATGCAAGGCTTGCACCAATCAGACCCTGCAAAGCTTAAAAGCACAGGTTTATTTTCTTCCTTGGCTTTTGTAATGGCTGCCTCATAGTCTGTTAACCAAATTTTACTTTCTTCTTCCTCAGAGGAAGAAAATAGAAGAGAGAAGGCAAATAAAGATGTAATCAAAAGTTTCATAATAGAGATTATTTATACAGCCAATTGGCTTGTTAAGTTTAGACGGGTTAAAATGTTAAAACGTCAATATCAATTTGAAATTTTTTTAACATATGAAACATTTTAACGCTAAGTAAACGCATTCGTATTGCTAAATATTCAATTAAATATGTGCTATTTTCATGATTTTGATCATAAATGCGCTTTTCTAAAACCCGTACATTATATTTATTTAATCATTTCATTTTGTAAAAATTTCCGCCTCAACAAACATTCCGGGCATGAGCTGTAATGAATCTATTGAGGATTCAATATGTGCATGTATTCCTGCTGTGCGTTTTTCTGCATGTATTATGCTATTAATTAAATGCACTGAAGCATTCAGTTGAACACTGCTATATTCCGGAGCCATAAATGTGATGGGCTGCCCCTTTTTTATCTTAGCAATATCGCGCTCATATACTTCCAGTTCCAGATGCAAATGATCTGTGTTTACGATTTCAACAGCAGGAGTTTTCTCGTCTAAATACTGTCCTGTACTAATATTAATCATCGAGATCATTCCACCTATGGGGGCATAGATATTTACAGTAGGAGAAAAGACCCCTTGTTCTAATTTGTTGATGTTAATATTCAAAAGCTTCATTTGTTCCTTTAAGGCTTGATATTTTGATTTTGCGGTCCGATAATCAGCCTCCACTTTGCTGAAACTTTTTCCTGAAGCAATATTCTCATTAACTAACTCTTTTTGCCTATTGTAATCACTTTGCATGAACTCTATGTTTTCTTTAGCCATTAAATATTCCTGCTGCATATTAAGATAGTCAGGGTTTGTTAGTGAAAACAGATAATCTCCCTTTTTTACGGATTGCCCATTTAGTAAGGATAATGATCGAACATAGCCTCCATAATAGGCGCTAATTATTGCTTTGTTTTCAGGTGGAACTTCTATATAACCTCTTACTTGAATTGAGTTATTTTCAACACGCTCCTCTGGTGCAACATTTTCTTTTGAATTATCAATTGCTTCCGTTTTTGATTCGTTAACTTGATCATTATTATCAAGTTGATTTTGTGCCTGTTCACAGCTTATAAGAAATGCTGTTAGACTGAATAGTATTATTATATTAAGTGATTTCATTTCGATTAATTCGTTAAATAGTTAATTGAAAGTATTGTCATGTTATAATCTAGGAGGGCATCAATTCTGCCTGTTCTAATTTCAATGACTCGTTCTAAAATCTGAATGTATTGTAGATAGTCAATCTCACCTTTTAGGTAGGATATTTCTGCCGTTTTATTCAGTCTTTCTGCCAATTCATTTCCTGTATTTTCGTAATATTCCAGCGATTGTTTGTCACTTTCTAATTTGGCCAATAGCCTTTTCTTTTTAGCCATTAATTTTATGTTTAGATCTTCCTTTTCTTTGCTTATAATTTCTGATCTAATTTTTGACTGGGATACTCTGGCTTTTTGAGCACTATAGAAAAGAGGAATACCTATGCCCACTCTAAATCCTGAATATATGTCGGACATCGGAGCGCTGTTGGTGCCTCTGAAATATTCAAAATTGAAATCAGGTAGAAACCTGGCCTGTTGCCATTTTATTTCTTGCCTTATTACCTTTTCCTGCTGATTATAAACTATTAATTGAGGGTTATTAACTGAATCAACCAGCTCTAAAGGAAGTTTTTTAAGTGATTTGTCTGCCACTAAAAAGATTTCACGTGATTGAACCTGAGCATATAATGATTCATATGCACCTTTAAGCTGTTGCTTAATTTCATTTAATTTTAAATTCACCTGATGCTGTTTACTTTGTGCCGTCAGACTTTCAAGTGCGTTAGATTCGCCTAGTTCATACTTTCTTTCAGCCGCTTTTCTAAACTCAGAATATATGGTATCCAGCTGTTGGTACTCATCCAGCAAGTCAGTGAAATAGACTACTGTCATATATGATCTTGAAACACGGTCTTCTAACTTGTAGAGAGCAAGACTGTATTGCTGCACTTCCAAATTTGTTTTTGCCTTGTTTAACTTTAGCTTGTTGGAAAATACAGTCGGGAATTCGAAAGATTGCTGAACGCCCCATACTCGTAATGGCTCACCGTTAGGTGCAATGTTATTTTCATCGTAACTATAGTAAGCATCTGTTTTATTAATCTCATATGCAGTATGCTCGAGTGCCTTTTGTTCGTTCACTCGCAATGACGCACCTTGGGTGCCAGCGTTGTGCTCTTTAGCCAATTTGATGGCTTCTTCCATTGAGTATATTTTTTGCTGTGCTTGAGAATTACTTGTAATCGTTAACATCATGACAACAAGTATTACCATCGAAATTGGCTTTGAAACCTTTACTAAATTGGCCTTGAAAAACATGCGATAAAGGGCTGGTAAAACAAATAAGGTAAGGAGCGTAGCCGTTATGAGTCCGCCAATTACGACTGTTGCCAGTGGACGCTGTACTTCTGCTCCAGCTGAGGTAGATATAGCCATTGGCAAAAAGCCGAGTGCCGCGGCACTTGCAGTTAGTAGCACTGGTCGTAATCTGGAGAGCGTCCCATGAATAATCAGCTCATCAATAGATTGATATTTGCCGTTTTGATGTAACTCTTTATAATGCTCTATTAGCACAATTCCATTAAGCACAGCAATACCAAATAATGCTATAAATCCAACTCCTGCAGAGATACTGAAAGGAATATCTCTGATCCATAAAAACAAAACGCCACCAACAGCAGCTAAAGGAATAGCTGTATAGATTAACAAGGCATCTTTTAAGGACTTGAAAGCAAAGTGTAATAGAATAAATATTAAAAACAATGCCACAGGAACCGCAATGTATAATCGCTTTCTTGCACTTTGTAAATTTTCAAATTGCCCGCCATATTCAACATAATACCCGGGAGGGAGTTCAATATTTTGTTCGATAATCTTTGATACATCATCCACCACTGACTCCAAATCCCGACCTCGAACGTTCACACTTACTACAATCCTTCTTTTTGCATTGTCGCGTGAGATTTTTGCCGGACCAGTTGTATAGGTAATATCGGCCAGCTGGTCTAATGGAACCTGCTGCCCACTAACCGTGGTAACAAATGAGTTTTTAAGATTATGAATATCCTTGCGATGGTTTTTATCATATCTAACAACTAAATCAAATTTTCTTTCACCTTCATAGATGCTGCCTGCTACCTTACCAGCAAAACCGGCACTAACTACTTGGTTTACATCACTAATATTGAGGCCATATTTTGCTATTCGATCCCGATTATACTTAACCAGCATTTGAGGAAGACCATCAATTTTTTCCACGATAATATCTGAAGCCCCATCTACATTTAAAATGATATTTTTGACGGCATCACCTTTGGCAGCCAGTGTATCCAGGTTTTCACCAAATATTTTAATTGCCAAGTCCGCCCTCACACCTGTTATCAGTTCATTAAAGCGCATTTCTATAGGTTGAGTAAATTCATAATCCACCCCTTCAATTTCAGTCATCAGCGCTGTTTTTATTTTATTAGCCAATTGGTCTTTCGTTGAGGCTGCTTCCCATTCTGTAGGTGGCTTTAGGGTTATGATAACATCTGTTTCCTCCATAGACATTGGATCTGTTGGCACTTCTGCCGCACCTATACGTGTTACGACTTGCTCCACTTCATCAAACTTCCCAACGATGCGTTCAATTTTAGTAATCGTTTTGATAGTTTCACTAAGTGAAGTTCCTGAGGGAAGTACTGGCTGTATCACAAAATCACCTTCATCAAGCGTTGGCACAAATTCTCCACCCAGTCTGGAAAAAAGTAACCCTACCAAAACCAAAATAACCCCTGCAACTGCCACCACTGCTTTTCTTGCTTTCAGAGCATTCTCTAATAAGGGCTTGTAAATTTTCTTCAATGATTCGATGAGACGAGTTGAAAAACCAAATGTCTTACCAGAAGGCTTTAAAAACATTGCCGAAGCAACCGGCACATATGTAAAGCACAAAAGCATAGCCCCTACTAATGCAAAGCAAAAGGTCAGAGCCATAGGTTTGAACATTTTGCCTTCCACATTAGAAAGTGAGAGAATTGGAATAAAAACTATGAGTATAATCAATTGCCCAAATACTGCAGAATGCATCATTCTGGAAGCCCCTTCCTGAACTACTTTATCTATTTGAAGTTTTCTGTCGGCCTTTGTTAATGATTGCAGCTCTATACTTCTGGAGGTTATTTGAAAAGCAATAAACTCTACAATGATAACAGCACCATCGATGATAATCCCGAAATCAATGGCTCCAAGACTCATCAGGTTGGCGTCAACACCAAATATATACATACAAGACAGAGCAAAAAGCAAAGAAAGTGGAATTACCGAAGCTATAACAAGCCCTGTTCTCAAGTTTCCCAATAATAAAACCACAACAAAAATAACAATCAGGCAACCGAGAATTAAATTTTCAGCAATGGTGAAAGTTGTCTTGGCAATTAAGCCGCTTCGTTCTAGAAACGGGTTTATGGAAACACCTGGTGGTAAATTCTGCTGAATTTGCTCAATTCGTTCTTTCACAGCCTCAATTACAGCCTTGGAATTGGCGTCTTTTAGCATCATTACCTGACCCAATACCTTTTCCCCTTCCCCGTTACCCGTTACTGCTCCAAAGCGAGTAGCATGTCCAAGTCCCACTTCGGCTATATCCTTTATGTAAACAGGGATTCCATTCCTTTGAGTGACTACTATGTTTTTAATATCCTCAATATTCTTGGTTAACCCTTCCCCACGAATAAAGTAGGCCTGACCTCCTTTTTCAATGTATCCACCACCTGCTATATCGTTATTGGTTTGCAAAGCAGTGTAAATACTATGTATATCTAGGTTTAGGCTTCTTAATCTTAGCGGGTTTATTTGTACTTCGTATTGTTTTAAAAAACCACCCCAGGTATTTATTTCAACTACCCCTTTAACACCAGACAATTGACGTTTAATCACCCAATCCTGCAATGTTCGAAGATCCATTGTAGTGTATTTATCTTTATAGGCAGGGTCAACTTCCAATACATACTGATATATTTCGCCTAGGCCTGTGGTGATAGGCCCCATCTGGGGAACCCCAAAACCATCCGGGATTTTTTCTGCTGCTGATTTCAGTTTTTCAGCAATCAATTGGCGCGGTAAGTATGTCCCCATATCATCATCAAAAACAACTGTAACCACTGAAAGACCAAATTTTGAGATGGATCTGAGTTCTTTTACACCGGAAATATTCACCAGTTCCATTTCAATCTGGCTGGTGATAAACTGCTCCACATCTTGTGTAGAAAGGTCTCTGGATGTTGTAATAACCTGTACCTGATTGTTGGTAACGTCAGGCACTGCCCCGATAGGTATTTTTAGCAATGAAAAGCTGCCAAAGACTATAAGGGCCAGTACAAATAGAAGTACTATTAACTTATTGGCCAGACTTAGGCCAATGATTTTATTTAGCATGTGATTAAGAATTTAAGCTTAAATGAATCGACTAATGGTGAGATTAGGATAGCGTGGGTGGACCACGAAAGCTTAAATTGGGAATGTAAAAATCTGCAGGTAATGAAACTCTATACTCAGGCCAGGACTCGGTTAAATCAGTAGAAATGTTAGCAATCGAATAGAGTTCTGTGGTGATAGTCGCAATTCCAAAATCTATATTTTCAGAGCTTGCGACTTGATATTCTTCCAAATGATTCTCGCGTTCATCAATTTCAAAGGCATGTTTGATAAAACCAAAAAAATCAATTTCATGCTGGCAGCTTTGTATATACAAGTTGCCGTCATTCATTTCTACATGCTTATGCTGAACAAGCGTGTGCAGCATGAGAAGCATGACTGGAATGGTGAGAAATATTTTAGATAATCGCTTCAATGTGTTAAATGTACAAATCAAAAACTTCTAAAAAACTGATTTTCATCAGAATAGATACAATAGCATTATAAAATAAGTTCAATTTAACAACAAATACTATTCTATTTCTTCAGTGGCATTATTTGCAATCTCGATAGAAGTTAATTTAAAATAAATCAAAATGAATTAAATGCAGCAAGAGTTAATATTTACTCTTAGTTCGATAGTGATTTAAATAAAAAAAGCCCGCATAAAACGGGCTCTTATATTAGGTATTAATATATGTTAGTGCTTGTTAGCGTAATGTTTGTAAAATAAGGTTATCGTTTCAATACCCTTCATAAAGTTAGTCACCCCATAATGCTCATTTGGAGAGTGAATAGCATCAGAATCTAATCCAAAGCCCATTAGTACGGTATCAAGTCCTAACTCATCTTTAAATAAAGATACAATTGGGATACTACCACCATCTCTTGTAGGAATTGGAGCCTTACCCCAAGCTTCAACAAAAGCATCGCTGGCTGCTGCATAAGCTACAGAGTCAGTAGGAGTAACTGCCGGCTCGCCACCATGGTGTGGGGTTACTTTTACTTTAATAGAATCTGGAGCGATTGATTTAAAATGATTGGTGAATAATTCCGTGATTTCATCACTTACTTGATTAGGAACAAGACGCATAGAGATTTTAGCATATGCTTTTGACGGAAGTACCGTTTTAGCGCCCTCTCCAGTATAGCCTCCCCAAATTCCATTTACATCTAAAGTTGGTCTGATACCAGCTCTTTCAAGGGTAGTGTATCCATCTTCACCTTCAACCTCATTGATATTCAAATCTTTCTTGTATTCGTCAAGATCAAATGGAGCACTGTTTAATGCTTTTCTTTCATCTGCTGTAAGCTCAACTACTTTATCATAAAACCCTGGGATGGTAATTTTGTTGTTTTCATCCTTTAATGAAGCAATCATTTTGCATAGCTCATTTATTGGATTAGCCACAGCTCCACCATAAACTCCAGAATGAAGATCTCTATTTGGTCCAGTCACTTCTACCTGCATATAGCTCAAGCCTCTTAGACCTACAGTGATAGAAGGTGTATCTAATGATATCATTGAGGTATCAGAGATAAGGATAATATCTGCTGCTAACTTTTCCTTATTGTTCTTTACAAATATTCCTAGATTGTCGGAGCCAACTTCTTCTTCACCTTCAATCATGAATTTGACATTGGTGGCTAGTGAGTTGGTCTTCATCATTGTTTCGAATGCCTTAACATGCATGTACATTTGGCCTTTGTCATCACAAGCGCCTCTTGCGTAGATTTTGTCATCTTTGATCACAGGCTCAAATGCTGGAGAATCCCACAACTCTAACGGGTCAGCAGGCTGAACATCATAATGACCGTAAACCAAAACAGTTGGTAGTTTTGGGTCAATAATCTTCTCGCCATAAACGATGGGATATCCTGCAGTTTCACAAATTTCTACATTGTCAGCACCAGCTGAAACGAGGCTGTTTTTAACAAATTCGGCTGTTTTTAAAACATCATTTTTGTAAGCAGGATCCGCGCTAACTGATGGCAACCTAAGTAGGTCGAATAATTCGTCAAGGAATTTTTGCTTATTGTCTTTTATGTAATCGATTGAGCTCATGGATTTGATGTGTTTTTGAAAGTTGACAAAGGTAGTGCGATTAGCTTAAAACGACAACTTAGCTATTGGTTCCATTGGGCAATGAAATATTAAAGGTAGTACCCTCTTTGAACTTACTTGAGATAGTAACCGTCCCTTCAAGCTTATCTACCGATTGCTTAACAATATACATCCCCAAGCCAGAACCTTGCGATAATTCAGTAGCCCGGTAAAACATGTCAAATATTTTGGGTAAATGCTCTTCTTCAATGCCTATGCCATTATCAGAAATAGTTATTTTGAGCTCTTTTGTTGAAGTAATGATATCAATATTCAAATATGGCTCAGGCTTTGAGTCATCCATGTACTTAAAAGCGTTGGAAATAATATTGCTAAGGATAATCTTCAGCTTCAATTTGTCTGTTTTTATTGAGCTATTGCCTTTGATGCTAATGTTGGTCTTAACCTTGTTATAGGTTTCTAAAAATGCCAAATCCTTTAAACATGAGTCTATAATTTCCTTGATGTCTATCTCTTCCAGAGTGACATCAACGCGGCTGGCCTTGGCGTAATTTAGCATTGACCGAACAAAGTCGTCTAGTCTATGAATGCTAAATCCAATTTGCTCTATATATTCTGACTTATCGGTTGTCTCAGTATCCATTTTAGCTACATTGACCAGACCAAGAATAGAGCTTAATGGAGATCTTAAATCATGAGAGGTTTTATATACTAATTGGTCAAGCTCAAAATTCCTATCAGACAGCTCTTTCATGGCTTTATTGAGCTCTTCTTCTCTTTCTGCCAAGGCTTTATTCTGTTGAGTTAGTGTTTCGTTAAGCTCCACTAGTTTCTGCTCTGCAATCTTTAGTTCATTAATATTTCTTACCGCTCCATCGAAATATTCATTTCCCTGACTATCTACTATCAAATAGCTGCTCATTAAACCCCAAAATGTCTCTCCATTCTTTCTTTTAAACTCTACTTCTTTATTTCTAATGGATTTCTTTTCAGTGAGCTCCTTGATGATATTCCTTCTAGTATTAAGGTGTCGGTATAGTTCTTTAATATCGGTTTCTAATACCTCCTTTGGAGATGAGTATCCAAACATTTCTGCAAAGGCAGAGTTTACATATATCATTCCTGTGTCTATTGAACTTCGGTATAGCCCTTCTTTTATATTTCTATTGATTGAGCTAAGAAATTCTTCACTATGGCGCAGCTTCTCTTCTGCAATTTTCTGTTGGGTGATATCACGTATGGCACCATCAAAATACGTATGGCCATCCGGTGTTTCTAATTTGGTACTCGTTATTAGTCCCCAAAATGTTGAATTATCTTTTTTACGGAACTCAACTTCCATGTTTGTTATTGAACCCTTTGAATGAAGTTCATCCCTTATATGATTTCTAATTACAGGATCAATGTACAATGAGCTCAATGGAACCGCATTCAGTTCTTCCTTCGACTCAAAACCAAAAATATCTAAAAAGGCTTGATTTACATATTCAAAGGATTGATCGGGTATGCTTCTATAGATAGCCTCTTTAATATTTTGATTTATACTTTCAAGAAGTGTCTTGCTTTCAAGAAGTTTATCTTCGGCATATTTTTGATCTGTTATGTCCCGAAAGTTTGATATAATTCCACCAACTTCTGGCTCATGCAAAAAATTGGAAAGTGTAGTCTCGGTCCAGATAAAATGACCTTTCTTATGCTTAAGTCTTTGTTTGAAAGTGATGCTTTTACCAGGTGTTTGAAGTACTTGCCCAAAGATCATTATGGTTTCTTCAATCTCATCGGGATGCACAAAATCAGTTCCTGACATACCAATTACCTCTCTATCTTCAAAGCCTCCTACATTCCTTACTGATGCTGATGCATAAATAATTACCCCCAGATTATTGTACAGTACAATCCCCTCATGAGCCTTTGCCATAAGGGCTCGGTATCTTTTGTCTGAAGCACTAGGGTCAAGCGAATCCATTAATGTACAAAATAACGAATTATTTGGTTATCAGGGAGTTTAATACATATTTCAAAAGGCCACGCCTACTCCAAACTCAATCATATCAGCAGTTCGTCCGTGTGCCTTCAGGGTCATTTGAGAAAACAAATGCTCATTGAAGTTATATAATAAACCATAACGTTGGTACCATCCTGGATAAAATGCCTGAGGTTTATAAACATAAATAGCTCCCTGAACTATCACTGAGATTTTACTGATTAGCAACTCTGTCCCAATAGTAACTGCGGCTTGTATATTTGCATCATCCAGCACTTCATCCTCAGCCAAATTACTTTTCTGTCGGTGAACTACATTGGCATTGTCTATTGATCTCTGATCGTATTTGGTAGCATCCAGACCAACCAATATCCTATTATATTTTGAGACTTGTCTGCCAGCGTATACTGCAAAACTATAAGCCTTTTGTTTTACATCTTCCTGCCAAACCTCTCTCCACGAGATAGTGGCACGTGCTGCAATTCTTATTTTTCGACTATAGTCAATTTGAATATCCTGCTTTGCAGGCATTGGTTTAGGGTGTGGCAGATATCTTACACCAAAGCCAACCATTGGATAATTCATGCCATTATTTGGCATATTTAGCTTTCCGTTTGAATAATGCCTGAAAGCCAAATTGGCATTAAAAAACCATTTTTCGTTTAGTTGAAATTCTTTGTGTATTGTGCCACGCATTACATAGCTGATCTTGCTACTAATGGCTTTATTTTCACTGTTTTGAACAGCATCAAATCTTTCAGAACTATAGACTATGCCTGTGCCTATGTTCAATCTCCATTTATGTTTTTTCTTTGAGGATGTCATGTCCAGGTAGGTCGTTAGAGAGGTTATCCAACCTAACTCATCCGGCACACCATAGTTTACATAAGAAGCGGCTATTCCCCACTGTGGAAGGCCATACAGATGGTGCCATGTTTTGCTTCCATCAGCAATTTTATTGGCATACAATTCAATACCATGAAGGTTTGTATACTCGAGCTGCTTCATGTTCTTTTTATATTTTAGCACTCCTCCATAATATGGGTTAGTACCAAAAGACCATGAATGACCAGCATCCTGAGCCAAACTAAGATTAGAAATAGTTAGTAGACAAAAGAGAATGGAAAATCTCATTATTACTTATGCAGCTGCTTAATTAAGCTCACAAAAGTATCAATTTCTTCTTTTGTATTGTAGTAATGAATTGATGAACGAAGCACAGCATCTAGTTTTCTGTTCTCCATATCAATACGGGTTCCGCTAAGTGTTGGAGTTACAGTATTGATTTTATTTTCTGTGAAGTATTTTTTCATCTCTAAAGGAGTAAATTTTGAAGAGGTGAAAGTCACTATTCCGCTCTTTAACTTACCAATATCCTGCACTGTTATTTCATTAAACTTAGACAGTTCATCTCTAAGGTAGGTGGCCACCTCAGTTACTCTATTCCAAATTCTATCAATACCAATTTCATTAATTTGCTTAGCAGCTATCATTAACCCAATTTTTGCTGCGATGTTCGACTCCCAGGTTTCAAACTTTTTTGCGCTATTGCGCTGTTGAAAACTATTTATTGAATTCCATTCTGCAGAGTGTAAATCCAGATTCAAGGGTGTAATCTCATTGAGCCTCCTTTTATTGGCATAAAGAAAACCTGTTCCTCTTGGGCCTCTAAGGTATTTTCGTCCAGTTGAGGATAGAAAATCGCAACCAATCTTTTTTACGTCTAATGGATACTGCCCAGCAGATTGACAGGCATCAAGTAGATAAAAAATATTGTATTCTTTGGCAATTTCTCCAATTCTTTCAGCAGGGTTCACCAATCCTCCATTGGTTGGCATATGAGTAATGGAAATGAGTTTGGTTTTGCTAGAAACCAGTGTTTTCAGTGCTTCAACATCTGTTTCTCCAAAATCATTGGCTGGTATAACCACGGTTTTTGTTCCATATCGTTGCTCAGCCTGAAGGTGAGCAATATAGTTGCTGGCATAAGATGTATGGTCACAAATTATCTCATCACCGATTTTAAAGTCTATTGAAAAGAAAGCCCGCACCCAAGCTACCGTGGCACTTTCTGTGTAAGCTATTTCTTCTGGTTCGGCATTTAATAGTTGCGCTATTTCAGTATAAAAGGCGTTGATACTCG
>NZ_SMLV01000406.1:0-11838 GCF_009711525.1 Fulvivirga lutimaris | reverse complement strand
CCCCGTAAACGGCCTCTTCTTTTAGATAATCTAATTGGGCATTAAGGGTTTTTTGAGTTACTAAAGAAGCACCTGCATTATTAAAATGAATAACTTCATTTACCCCTGGAGTTTCTTTTCTTAACGCTGTTATGTCCAATTTAGAAACAGATTTTGAATTTCAATTATTCGCTTTTCCAATCAAAATTTTCGAAAGCGGCATCTGGCACCTGATCAAAAATCTTTACATCATGTGGACCTTTGTTGTCAGAACGATCGGCAGATAGCATCAAACCATTGTATTCTTTGTAGTTATCCCATGGCCAGACGGCTGAAGCGCTATCCTGTGATGCCTGAGCATAGTAAGACCATTGTTTGACCAGCGAATCTTTTTCGGTGATAAATACTTCATATTTGTTTTCAGGAGTATCACCCACTTCCTCAAAGGATAGTTGCAGAACATGTGCCATTTCACCTTTGGCGGTAGTATCTTCTCTCAAGTATTTAAGTGTCACACCGCTGTCTTTTAGTTTAAATGGCATTACTAACCAGTAGGAGTCATTAATCCAGATACTTTTAGCTCTGCTAACAAGATTTTTTAATGAATCAGCATCTTGAACTTCTTTGCCTTTCAAAAGCACTTTTCCAGTTTCATCATTAACATTCACAAGAAAAGTGACACTGTCTTTTGGTGAATCAATACGGACTCTTCCAGTGGCTTTGTCCCACAATAAATCTCTTCTTCCAAAGAAATTCCATTGTATAAATCTAGTCTGATCCCACTGCTTTCTACCTCCTTGAGCGGTCATAACAGCATCTGCCCATGCTATAGCTTTTACATCTGATTCTTCAGCCTTAAAACCTTCGGCAGCGGGGTTCAAATCAGAACCTTCTTCAATTGTTTCAGCATTTTCTTGTGGGGTGGTACAGCTTGCGAAGAAAGCTAAACCAACAAGAAGGATACTATTTATCTTTCTTGTTTTTAATTTGAATGAAATCGAGAATCTGGACATTTTTTTCTTTGAATAAAAATTTACGGATGATACTTTCGATGGGTAATACAATAATAGCTATCGTAATTTGGATTAAAAAATCGATAACCGGTGTACTTTGACTTGCAAATTCATTTTCAGCTACTGTTTGAATGAATTCAATAATAATAATTAAAGTAATTAAAGCTAGTAATCGACTGACGAGTCGATATTTGAAACCAAGCTTTTTTAACCTTACCGTTATGAAAAGTAACAATGCCAATGCGGAAAACTCCAAAGCATAGAACCAGGGCCTTTTCCAGTATGGCGGAATTATTTCAAATGAAATGGGTTCTACTTCTCTAACCTTGCCGAGGATATCTTTAGACCTCATTTTTAATGTGTAATTGCCTTCAGGCAGGTAGGAAAAGTTTACGATGTTATAACTTCCTGACCAATCTGACCAGTCCTTGTGGAGCCCTTCTAATTTATATTGGTATTTTATGTCTAAGATTCCAGAAAATTCAGGCTGCGCAAATTCAAACAGCAGGGAGCTGTTTTGCTGATCAAATTTCATCTTATCATAAGGCAACAGACTTTCTAAAGGGGTTTTTATTCTCTTTAAATACAACTCATAGGGGCTGATTATTTCCTTATTTGAATCTGTTAGCTTGTAGAGTTCATCATTTTCTGTAACCACCCAATAGTCACCACTATCATCAGTTGAGATATAATTGATATTCTTGAAAACGCTTAGGAGGTTTAATTTTTTTGAAGAATTACTTTCTGCAATCTTTGTCCAATTCTCACCATCAAATATCCATACTTCACCATCAGAACCGGTCAAGTATTTTTTAGCGGTAATACCATCTATTTTATCAACGGTATTCTTTTCCGGGTTGATTGAGAACCTGCCAGATTCGTTTATAAAATAGACCAGGCCGTCTTTTACTCCACCGAATGTGTTAAAGTAAAAAGGGTTGGAAATAGGATAATGCTCTGAGCCAATAATGTCATTGTTATCAAGCTCCAGGAAGTAAATTTCATCAGTTGAGGAAATCCAAATAAGCCCGTTATCATCTTCAAAAATATGCTGGATATGATCTCTGAAGTCAGAAAGCACGTCAGCCATAATACGTTCATTGGTATTTATATCATAAACCTTGAGCTCATCGGCATATGTAGCCGCTATAACCTTCGAATTTTTTTTGGCGATACTAAAAGTATGAATTGGGTCTCTGGTGATGACAATGGCTTCGTTATTTTTTATCTGATAAAGACCATCTAGCCCGGCACAAAATAGCTTGTTATCCGTAGACATGAAATGAAACACCTTGGAATTAAGGCCATCTATTTTTTTATATCGGTAACTAATAGATTTCAACTCCTGCTTTACCTTATTTCTGGTTACAGTTTTTGAAGTAGTTACAGTATTGTTTGCTGGCTCTTCTTCCTTATTACTTTTTAAAAACCCAAAAAGCCCTTTTTTTCTATTTGGCTTTTCAGCTGTGGGTACTTGTTTTGTAGTTGTTATTACTTGTTGTTCTTTATAAATAACATCCTTAAAAGCTTTCACTTTTTCAAGGAAATACAGTCCCATACTGGTGCCTACATAGAGGCTGTCATTATGATTGATAACTGATAAAATATTTCCTTCCAGGCCCTCAAACTTGTTGAAATTTCTGAAAGGAAGGCTTGGAGAGATTCTAGTAAAACCTGCACTGTGGGCAACCCAAATACCTCCATTACTATCTTCAGAAAAAGCAAAAACTTCGTTATCGGGCAGGCCAGATTGATAATTTACAATCTGCTCTATGGTTTTTCTTCTGTGGTTTATGAAGATAACTCCACCCTTGAGTGTTGAGATGGCTGACAGCGAATCATTGATCCAGATACCATCAGTAATCTCGCTGTTTTCGAGGTATGCATAGTCATCTTTGATATCTAAATTGACTACATTGCTTCCATCATATAGCTTAAGCGTGTTATTTAAAAGGCCAAAGAGGTATTGCTCCTTTTCTGGGTGTTTGGCTATAAATTCTACATTTATTCTGTCGAATTTTTTTGACAGCGTTTCCTCGAGAGAAGATTCTCCAACTTTTTGTAAGCCACTTTTCTCAGTAGAAACATAAACATCTTCTCCAAGCTCAAAAAGTTTGTACAATTCACCACTATACTTGGAGGTTATGGAGCTCGTTTCTTTGGTCTTAAGGTTATACTTTAAAATAGCTGAGTTACTTAGCCCATAAAGTAAATCACCTTGAATAGCTAGTGAGAAGATTTCTCCAATATGTTGAGTGCTGTCAATGAGTGATTCATAAACAAAGCCATTTTCTTTGTTACGAACCAATTTACCAAGACCATCGTAACCGCCAATATATATGGTTTTGTCAGCAGGGTTGTATATAAGAGAAAAGGCTGCTGATGGTGTATTGATGTGTTCCCAATTTCTTCCATCGAAACGCAATATTCCGGCACGATTTGCAATACAAATAACCCCTTTTTCGTCTTGGGCTATATCAAAATTGATGTTGTCAAGTGCTTCACTCTTATGAGAATAGTGAGTGAGAAAAAGATCACCCTTTTGACCAATTGCTAATGATACAGAAAGAGTTAAAAAAAATAGCAGAGCAATAGGTCTGAGCATACCTGAGAGGCGCATTAAAGTAGTTTTTGTCCGTAAGGTAACTACAATAACACAAAAACCTCACATGTTAATGTGAGGTTTTTAAGGACATGTAAGTTCTATGCTTAAATAATACCTTGTGCAACCATGGCGTTCGCAACTTTGACGAAGCCTGCTATGTTAGCACCGGCCTGGTAGTTACCATCCATTCCATACTCTTTGGAAGCTTGTAAACATGAGTCATGGATGCCTTTCATTATTTCTCTGAGACGTGTATCTACCTCTTCTCTTGTCCAGTAGATGCCACTATAATTCTGCACCATTTCAAGGCCTGAGGTTGCCACCCCGCCAGCATTAGAAGCTTTACCAGGAGCATAGTTCACACCAGCTTTTAATAGCTCAACAATCGCATCTGACATGGTGGGCATATTTGCGCCTTCAGCAAGAAGTTTAACACCTCCTGCAATTAGGTTTTTAGCATCTTTGATGTTGATCTCGTTTTGTGTTGCACATGGAAAAGCACAATCAGCCTTAATAGCCCACATAGGATTGTGATCTGATTTAGTATCATTAGCGAAAAACTTGGCAGATTTAAATTTGTCTGCATACTCTGAAATTCTTCCTCTTTTCTCATTTTTAAGCTCCATGATGAAATCCAGTTTCTCAGAAGAAATTCCATCCTCATCATAGATATAGCCAGAAGAATCAGAGGCTGTTACAGGTTTGGCGCCTAAAATCAGCAATTTTTTCATTGCAAATTGAGCTACGTTACCTGATCCAGAGACCAAGCAAGTTTTTCCGTTTAAGCTATCATTTTGTTCCGCAAGCATATTTTGTGCGAAGTAAACAAGCCCATAACCAGTGGCTTCAGGACGAATTAAACTTCCTCCCCAACCCTGGCCTTTGCCTGTTAATACTCCTGTAAATTCATTTTGCATTTTTTTGTAAGCTCCAAACATATAGCCAATCTCACGACCGCCAACACCAATGTCGCCAGCAGGCACATCTAACCTATGGCCAATATGCTTTGAAAGCTCAGACATAAAGGCCTGACAGAAACGCATAACTTCTCCATCAGATTTCCCTTTTGGATTAAAGTCAGAGCCTCCTTTTCCTCCACCCATAGGAAGTCCTGTTAAGGCATTTTTGAAGATTTGCTCAAAAGCCAAAAATTTCAAAATACTTGGATTAACAGAAGGGTGGAACCTTAGACCACCTTTATATGGGCCTATGGCACTGTTCATCTGAACACGATAGCCTTTATTAACCTGAACATCACCTTTATCATCAACCCAGGTAACTCTAAAACTAATTAGCCTCTCAGGCTCAGTCATTCTTTCGAAAATTTTAGCCTTTTGGTACTGAGGATTTTTCTTAATTACTTTTTCAACCGTTTCATAAACTTCTTCAACGGCCTGATGAAACTCTGACTCACCAGGGTTTCTATCAAATATAGATTTGAGTAAACTTGACATAGCTTAAATTTTGCGGCAAATATACCATTTATAGTATTTATGCAAACGTTTTAAATGCTAATAATTAAAGCTTTTGCTTTAAAAAATTAGCAGTATGGTTTCCCGAAATTTTGGCTAAAACTTCAGGTAAACCTGCAAATGAAATGTTGCCACCGGCTTCACCTCCTTCTGGGCCTAGGTCAATAATCCAGTCGGCTGACTTTATTACTTCCATATTATGCTCTATAATAATAACACTGTTTCCCTGCTCTACCAAAGCATTTACAGAATCCATTAGTTTTGAGATATCATGAAAATGCAGGCCAGTAGTTGGTTCATCGAAAATGAACAAGATATGTTCCTTGCTATCTCGGCTATGCTTGCCTAAGAAAAAGGCTAATTTGACCCTCTGAGCCTCTCCACCACTTAAACTGTTTGACGATTGACCGAGTCCAATATAGCCTAAACCAACGTCATGCAATGGCTGTATTTTATTAATAATAGATGTTTTCCCATCGAAGAAAAGAAGACTTTCCTCTACAGTTAAATTTAGTACATCAGCTATGCTTTTGCCATGATATTCTACATCTAAAACCTCTTGTTTGAAACGCTTTCCATGGCAGCTTTCACAGGTCAGGTAGATGTCTGCCATAAACTGCATTTCTATTTTAACAGATCCTTCTCCCTGACATGTTTCACACCTTCCGCCCTCTACATTGAATGAAAAATGAGATGGTTTATAGCCTCTTTGCTTAGCTAATGGCTGATCTGCATAGAGCTGTCTGATGGCATCATAGGCTTTTACATAGGTAACAGGATTAGACCTTGATGACTTACCAATCGGATTTTGGTCAACAAACTCAATTTGTGTTACTTTTTGATAGTCGCCCTCCATTTTATCAAACTTGCCAGTTGACTCTGAGACCGTTCCCAAAATCTTTCCAACGGCTGGATAAAGCAATTTTTTGATAAGCGTAGATTTTCCGGATCCGCTGACACCAGTTACTGCCGTTAATACACCAAGTGGAAATTTGACATCTATATTTTTCAGATTGTTTTCAACCCCACCATAAATATCAATGGAGTCTTTCCATTTACGTCTTTGTGCCGGTGTGTTTATTTCTTCTTTGCCAAGAAGAAAGTCTGCGGTATGGCCTGTGGCACCATTTAATTCATCAATCCTTCCCTGAAAAATTAGCTCTCCACCATGAATACCAGCATCAGGGCCAATATCGATAATCTGATCAGCAGCCTTCATCACTTCCTCCTCGTGCTCCACTACTATCACTGTGTTGCCCAAATCGCGAAGTGTTTTTAGGACTTCAACAAGCCTTTGGGTATCCCTTGGATGTAAGCCAATGCTTGGCTCATCTAAAATATACATGGAGCCTACTAAGGCACTTCCCAATGACGTGGCTAGCTTAATACGCTGAAATTCACCTCCAGAGAGGGTTGATGTCATCCTATTTAAGGTCAGGTAGCCAAGACCAACTTGTTGAATATATTCAAGCCTGTTGTTAATTTCTTTAAGCAGTCTGTTGCTTAACTTTAGCTCATATTCGTCTAATTCTAATTGATTAAAAAAGATAGCTACTTTATCAATTGGCAAAAGCACGATATCAGTTATTGACTTGTCATTGATCTTAACGTAACTAGCATCTTTTCTTAATCGTGTACCTCGGCAATCTGGACAAACAGTGCGCCCACGGTACCTTGATAAAAGTACTCTATATTGAATTTTATGGGTCTTGCTTTCAAGAAATTGAAAGAAACTATTAAGCCCTTTAAAATACTCATTCCCAGTCCATAGCAACTCTTTTTGATCCTCACTAAGCTCATTATATGGCCTGTGAATTGGAAAATCGAACCTAATACCATCCTTTAATAATGGATCGACCCATTTTTTCATGGTTTCGCTTCTCCAGGGTGCAACAGCACCTTCATAAATGGACATGCTTTTATCAGGAATTACCAAGTCTCGATCTATGCCAAGCACTTTACCAAATCCTTCGCATGTTCTACACGCACCATAAGGATTGTTGAAGCTAAATAGGTTAACTGAAGGCTCTTCGAATTTTATGTCATCGGCCTCAAATCGGTCTGAGAACTTCTTTCTTCCTTTGCCATCAATATGAATGAAACAGTCTCCTAAACCTTCAAAATAGGCTGTTTGCACTGAATCTGAAATTCGATAAACGGTATCTTCATCATTTGCATCTATTACTGCTCTGTCAATTAATATTTCAACCTGAGTATCTTTTTTGAGTTTGGTTTTTTCTTCAATTAGATCTTCTATGAACCTGGTTTCTGTGTCTATCAGAACACGAGTGTAGCCCTTACTTAGGAGGATACTTAGCTCATTTTCCAATGACCTATTTTTTGTCAGTTTAAGTGGGCAGGTTACCATTACTTTAGTGCCTTTGTCAAAGCTGTTGACATAGTTTACAACATCTGTAACAGTGTCTTTCGTGACTTTTTTTCCACTTATTGGTGAATAGGTTATGCCTACTCTGGCGAAAAGTAATTTTAGATAATCAAATATTTCCGTAGTTGTCCCTACAGTAGAACGGGGATTTCTGGTATTTACTTTTTGTTCAATTGCTATAGCTGGAGAAACACCTTTGATATAGTCTACTTCAGGCTTTTCCATTCTACCTAAAAACTGGCGGGCATAGGAGCTTAAGCTTTCGACATACATTCTTTGCCCTTCAGCAAATAGGGTGTCGAAGGCTAAAGAGGATTTTCCAGACCCTGACAAACCGGTAATGACTACCAATTTGTTTCTTGGAATGGCTACACTAAGGTTTTTAAGATTATTAACCCTTGCCTTTTTTACAATAATATATTGCTTGGGGTCAAGGGATTCAAGGGTACTATTCTCTTGTGTATCTAGCATAAACGGCTGCAAAGATACAATACTATGGATAGATAAATCAGCTAAACGCTATCTTAATCGTCATCGAAGTCTTCATCGAATGAAGCTTCATCCAAATTAGAATCTTCGTCCCTGTCATCATCTTCATCCTCATCAATATCGTAACCGCCATCATTATTTTTTGTAACGGCAATCTTAACCAGATACATTGTGTCATCAGTTTCCAGACGTACACAAAAAAACGGTTCGTTTTTTGCATTCTGCAATCTGATAAGATGATCTTCGAATCCATCAGGATAGGCTTTTTTAACTAAAGTCTTTAGCTCAGGGTCGAGATTCTCAAGGCTTTTTATGACTCGCTTTTTTTCCATGTCATTGAGATAGTAATTGTTAATTTGAGTACTTAAAGTTTATTTTAATAGTGTAAAAAACGTGCAAGACTAATTAAATATTTGGATAAAAAAATAGCTTGTATTTAATAAGTTTTAATGAAGCGAATATTCTTCGAATTAGAAAATATTTTCAAAAAGTTTTGCATGTTCGAGTTATATTTTTTTAGATTTGACTTCTTACTGTCAAAAAAATTAACCAATAACCCCAGGGAGCAACAATATGATATAGACCTCTACGTTAACTAAATTGTAAACCTTAATGGAGAAGTATAAAATCAGTGATAGTAAGTTGGTATCACTTTACAAACTTGGTAGCGAAGAGGCTTTCGAACAGTTGCTTGACAGGCACAAGTTCAGAGTTTTCACAACCATTTATTTAATTGTAAAGGATAACTATGTAGCAGAAGATTTGCTACAGGAGACTTTTATCAAAGCTATACGCACGATTAAAGAGGGGCGGTATAACGAAGAAGGTAAATTTTTGCCCTGGATTCTGAGAATTGCTCATAATCTGGCAATAGATAATTTTAGAAAAGAAAAGCGTTACCCTACAGTGATACTGGAAGATGGTAGCTCAGTATTTAATACACTGCAGTTTGCTGAAGATTCAATTGAGTCTGCACAAATAAAGCAGGATACCCATGTAAAGCTTAGGCAGTTGATTGACGAATTGCCCGATGCGCAGCGAGAGGTGCTAGTTATGAGGCATTATATGGATATGAGCTTTCAGGAGATTAGTGAGAATACGGGTGTAAGTATCAACACGGCATTGGGAAGAATGAGGTATGCTTTAATTAATCTTAGGAAGAAAATGAAACAATACAATATTGCCTATGATCAGAACATTTACCCAAGATGACGTAATCAGGTACGTTTACCACGAAACTTCTGAAGAAGAAAGCAAAGAAATAGAAAAAGCCATGCTTTGCGATGCAGAGCTACAGACAATGTACAAGGAAATCAGTGGCGTTAAAAACCGACTTGATGCAGCTCAAAAGGCTCCATCAGATATGGTAGTTAATAATATTCTCAATTACTCAAAATCTCTAAATTTGCTTTCCAATAAATAAGGAATGCAGAAGAAAGAGAGATTTGAGAATTTTGTAGCATATTTTACTGAAAACCAACCTGAGGCAGAGACGGAACTAAATTATAGTAATCCGTTCGAATTGCTTGTGGCAGTTATTCTTAGTGCTCAATGCACTGATAAAAGAATAAATGCCGTAACACCTGCTCTATTTGAAAAATTTCCTACTGCTGAACTATTGGCAGTGAGTCATTTTGACGAGGTATTTCCCCTCGTCAGATCAGTTTCCTATCCTAATAATAAATCAAAGCACCTTATTGGCATGGCCAAAATGTTGGTTGAAGATTTTAACTCTGAGATACCAGCAGATATTAAAGAACTTCAAAAACTTCCTGGTGTAGGAAGGAAAACAGCTAATGTTATTGCTTCTGTAATTTACAATCAGCCTGCTATGGCGGTTGACACACATGTTTTTAGGGTGTCAAAAAGGCTTGGACTGGTTACCCAAAATGCTAAGACACCACTTGAAGTCGAAAAGCAACTAGTCAAGTATCTTCCTGAAGATTATATTGCCAGAGCACATCACTGGCTCATATTGCATGGTAGGTATGTTTGTCTGGCAAGGACTCCGAAGTGTGAAGAATGTAAGATCAGTTATTTTTGCAGATACTTTGAAAAGAACCTTACGAAGGTCTCTAAAAAATGAGAATCTGTCTTATTCATCAATATTATAAAACACCAGAAACCGGTGGTGCTATTCGTTCCTACTACATTGCGAAGCACCTTCATGAGCAAGGGCATGACGTCACCGTTATTACAGCCAGAAACAATAAAGCCTACACAATAGAAAACGATTTAGGCTTTGAAGTACATAGCCTGCCTATTTATTATGAAAATCACCTAAGCTTTTTCAGTAGGATACATGCTTTCATATTATTTGTTTGGGCAACAAACAAGTTGTTAAAGAAGCTACCAAGGTTTGATCTTAACTATGTTATTTCAACACCATTAAGCACAGCTTTAATAGCCTTGAAGGCAAAGAAAAGATTTGGTACGCCTTTCATTTTTGAAGTTGGCGATCTATGGCCGGAGGCACCTATTCAGCTTAAGGTGATAAAAAATCCAATTCTTAAAAGCATTGCATTAAAGTTAGAGCGAAATGCTTACAGGAAAGCAGCTAAGATAGTCGCACTATCAGAAGATATTAAGTCAGCAATTCAACGGAAGGCACCAGAGCAAGAAATCGAAATTGTCACTAATTTCGCAGATATAGAATTCTTCAAACCTGAGGAAAAGAAGAATGAGTATCTTAATAAATATCAGGTTCAGAATAAGTTTGTGATTTCATATCTGGGAACTGTAGGGATGGCCAATGAGCTGGAATACCTTATTAATGTAGCAGTAGAGGCGAGATCAAATGAGCAAGTTCATTTTTTTGTAGTAGGAGGAGGAGCTCATTTCAACAAGATTAGGGCACTTGCTGAGTCGAAAGGTCTTACTAATATCACTTTTGCAGAGCAGGTTGATAAATATGAAGTCAGGAAGATTTTAAACATTACCGATGCCATTTATGTGTCTTTCAAAAACGTACCAGTGCTGGCAACGGGCAGCCCTAACAAGTTTTTTGATGGGCTGGCAGGCGGCAAGCTAATTATTATCAACTTCAAAGGCTGGATCAAGAAGAAAATTGAGCAGCATGACTGTGGTTTTTACCACGATCCCGAAAGTCCTAGAGCGTTCTTAGAACTACTCGCTCCATATATAGAGGATGAGAACAAACTTGAACAGAGTAAAATGAGAGCAAGGGAGCTCGCCACCAAGTTCTCTTTGCAAAATCAATTGCCTAAGCTTGATAAAGTTTTAGAAGGGTTCAATTAAAATTTTAGCAACGCATAGCCTTTTAACTGATGTGTAGTGACAGTGGTAAGCATAGAAGTAGCAATTTGAACTTCTTCTAACACCTCATCTGTGGCTATTCCTCTGCCTTTTAACGACTGTCCACAAACTGCAATCGTAACTCCGGCATCTGTTAAGGCTTTGATTAGCTCTTTATTGGGATTTTCCAAGCCATACTTTGCCTTATATCTTTTATCAATAGCTATGCTGTATGTTGCTTCACCATGAATAGCTACTACTACTTTCATTTTGCTGATATCCGCACCACCGACTGCATGAAGGTTTAGCATTCTTGCCACATTATTTAAAGACCAATTGAATTCTTTGACATCATCATTTCCAGTTACCAAATCAATGACTATTTTGTACTCCAGCTCAGGATCTGCCTTAATTGTGGCTTCTGGTATGTCATAAATACCACCAAAAGGTGAAACCACAGGATTTACTCTATCCTGAGAGTTGGCTATTGTAATTGATAATATTAAAAATGCAGTAAGTGAAATAAACTTATTCATGGTCTTATTATTAAAAATATTCTCTGATTTGCCAATATAGGCAATTTATACACTGAAAAACACAAAGTCTAAAGGTACTAAAAGATACCCATCGAAATATTTT
>NZ_SMLV01000026.1 GCF_009711525.1 Fulvivirga lutimaris | reverse complement strand
TGATTCATTAATAATTTCAGCAGGTCCCGTTGAGCCACTACCTACTTTACACATCACTACATTATCGCTAGCATCATAAAGGGTTATGCTTGCATACCTCAAACTGCCAGGTGTTACTTTTGCTGAAAAAAACTCGGTATCAGCTTGAAACTTAAACCAAACGTCATTGTAGTTTGACCCATCACATGATGTACTGTAAACACCAGTGGCATTAATATTTGTATAGGTATTGGCCCCGCTACACCAATTATCTTTGGCATCAATCAACTCTGCTCCTAACTGGTAATCATAAGGTGCTTGATCATTCACGCATAGCGTAAAGGTGCCTTTATAACCAGAACTGCTATTAGAACTACCTACTGACAAGTAATACCAAT